>NZ_JBEYHA010000064.1:0-27041 GCF_040635075.1 Nocardiopsis sp. NPDC007018 | reverse complement strand
TCGCCGAGGGCTCCCCGGATGCGGGACTCCTCCTGGCGGAACAGGTAGGGCCACTTCGGGTCGGGGCGGCCCGCCGCTGTGGTTCGCGGGGGTGGGCCACACCCGTGGCGACGACCTGGCCGAGGCCATGCGGAAACGGTGGGCCGACGCGGTGGACTTCCTGCGCGACCCCCGGCAGTGCCGGGTGCTGGGATCGTGGCTGCGCGACCTGCACGGCCGGGAACGGGAGGGCGCCCGGGTGGTGGAGGACGCCGCCCGGGACCCCGAGCTGGCCCTGGTGCGTCTACTGGCCGGGCTGCGCCCGGACCTGCCTCCGGTGCTGCGCGGTCGGGACATGACCCTGACCTCCCTGACCAACCGCGTGCGCACCGCGCACGGCCTGTTCCTGGAGACGGGGGTCACCGTGGAGGCGGGAGTGACCGTGGAGACGGTCGAGGCGCTGTCGGGGCACCACTGCGCGGAGCCCGACCACGAGTGCGGGCCGTTCCCCTGCCAGGCCTACCGGGGGTTCGCCGCCGACCTGCGCGCGGCCTCCGAGGCCGCCGCGCGTACGGTCCGTGTCCACAACCCCTGGCTGTCCCGGCAGGGCTGGGCCGGACACGGTCCGGTGGACGTGGCCTCGCCCGGGTTCCTCGGGCTGTTGCTGACGGCGCTCCTGAACCCTCGCCAGTGGCGCGCCCGCACCCGGACCGCGTCCCGGGTGGGCGGTCGCTGGGCGGCCCTGGTTCCCGCGGCGAAGGTGTCGGGGGACCCGGCCGAGGCCGCCGGGGTCGAGGCCGTGCACCTACGGGTCTGCGAGGCCCTGGTGGAACTCAGCGGGCGGGAGGCGGGGACCGCGCCCAGGCTCGCGGAACTGCGCGGGTACCACCGGGCCGTGGCACGTGAGGGCGGGGCCGTCCTCGTCTGCCTGGTGCTCGGGCTGGCGCTGGTGGCCTGGCTGAACCTGGGCGAGGTCGAGGTGTCCGGGCCGGTGGTGTGGACCCTGGCCGTGGGACCCCTGATCGTCCAACAGCTGGTGTTCGGCGTGCTGCGAGGCTGGCGTCGCCGCACGCCCCCCGCATGGGTGGTGGTGGAACAGGACGGCCCACAGGCCACCGTGCAGCGCCTGGTGGAGCGCCTCGAAGGGGAACAGGGGCGGCTGGACGCCTCCTTCCGGGACGCGCGGTCCAAGTTCGCGTGAGCGGGCCGGGGACGCGGCGGCCCCGGCCCGCGGGTGTCAGTGGTCCGTTCGTGGGGCCGCGGAGGCCGGGGCGGATTCCTCCGCGGCCGGGTCGTGCCGCACAGCGGTCTGCGCGGCCTCCTCCGTCGCGGCGGGCGGCTCCCGTCCGTCGAGGACCGCGCGCATCCGCTCCACGTCCAGCTGTCCCTCCCACCGTGCGATGACGAAGGTGGCCACGCAGTTGCCGAGCAGGTTGATGGACACGCGCATGGTGTCCATCAGACGGTCCGCGCCCAGCAGCAGGGCCACGCCCGCGGCGGGGAAGGCGCCCAGTGCGGTGGCGGTCGCCGACAGGGCGAGGAAGGCCGAACCGGGGACCCCGGCCATGCCCTTGGAGGTCAGCAGGAGGATGAGGACCATCATCAGCTGGTCGGCCAGGGTCAGGTCAGCGCCGAAGGCCTGGGCGAGGAAGAGCGCGGCGATCGGCAGGTAGATCGCGGCGCCGTCGAGGTTGAAGGAGTAGCCGGTGGGCACGACCAGGCCGGTGGTGGCCTTGGAACAGCCCGCGTTGGTCAGCTTCTGCATGATGCGCGGCATGACGGCCTCGGAGGAGGCCGCACCGATGGCCAGGGCGAACTCCTCCTTGGTGTAGCGCAGGAACTTCCAGAGGTTGACCCCGGCCAGGACCCGCGCGATGACCGCCAGCGCGAGCAGGAAGACGGCGGCGGCGGAGTAGCAGGCGATGATGAGCATCCCGAAGCTGCTGAGGGAGGACAGCCCGTAGGCACCGATGACGAAGGCCATCGCGCCCAGGGCCCCCAGCGGAGCGGCGCGCATGATCCACCCGATGCAGGTGAAGATGACGTCGGTGAAGCGTTCGACGAGGTCCAGGACCGGTTTGCCGCGCTCTCCCATCTTGGAGAGCGCGAGCGCGACGAACACGGCGAAGAACAGAACCTGGAGCAGGGAGTTCTCGGCGAACGCGCCGACAACGCTCTCGGGGATCACGTCGAGCAGGAACTGGGCGAAGCCGGGGATCTCGCCGCCCTGGGTCACCTCCTCCAGCGCGCCGGTGTCGAGGTCGGCGGGGTCCACCTCGAAGCCCACACCGGGCTTGAGGAGGTTGGCCACGACCATGCCGTAGAGCAGGGCGAAGGCGGTGACGACCTGGAAGTAGACCAGCGCCTTGACTCCGATCCGGCCCACGGCGCCCAGGTCCCCGACCTTGGCGATGCCGGTGACGATCACGCAGAAGATCAGCGGCGCGATGAGCATCTTGATGAGGCGGATGAAGCCGTCGCCCAGGGGGCGCAGGCTCTCCCCGAACGAGGGCCACAGGTGCCCGATCAGCACGCCCGCCACGACGGCGACGATCACCTGGAAGAAGAGCGAGCGGTAGAAGCGGGGGCGGGGACGGTCGGGCGCTTCGGTCTCCGTGGCTGCTGCCATGCGGGCCCTCCACAGGGGGTTTCAGAGAATTTCGGAATCCATATTCCGCTATGAGGAATAGAGATTCCGACAGAGTAATGCTCGTCACATCCGCCACGCAAGGAACATCCGTACAAACCGGCTGGTAACAACCTCGCGAGCCCGGGACCCCTTTGACAGCCGACTTTCCCGCACCCTAAGTTGTCAATGCCTACTTTCGATTCCCCTTCGGGAGGCCGTTCATGGACACCAGCGTCAACGGAATCCCCTCCCCCGCACCCGACGACCCCGGCCTGAGCGCCGCCGACCACCTGCGCGACCGGCTCGGCCTCACCGGCACCAAGATCGCCTGCGGCTCCGGCGTGTGCGGGGCCTGCACCGTGCTGGTCGACGGAGCGCCCGCCGCCTCCTGCCTGCTTCCCGCCGACCGACTCGCCGGACGCGCCGTCACCACCGTGGAGGGCCTGGCCGGTTCCCACCCCGTCCAACGCGCGCTGGCCGCGCACGACGGCCTCCAGTGCGGCTACTGCACGCCCGGTTTCGCCGTGGCGGCCTCCGTGTTCGTGGACGCCTGGCGCGCCGAGCACGGCGACACCCGACCCGCGCGCGACGACGTCGCCGAGGCGCTCTCCGGCCACCTGTGCCGGTGCGGCGCCTACGAGGGGATCTTCGCCGCCGTGGCCGCCGCCTGCTCGGGCGCGTTCGACACCGAACCCGACCGGCACCCGCCCCGCGCGGACGCGCCCGACAAGGTCACCGGACGCGCCCGCTTCAGCGCGGACCACGCCCCGTCCGGCACCTGGGAGGGCGCGATCGTGCGTTCCCGGGTGCCGCACGCCCGAGTGCGCGAGGTGAGCGCCGCCCCAGGCCCGGACGGCGCGACCACACCCCTGGTCGACCTACTGGGCGAGGACCGCGTGGTGCGCTACGCGGGCCAACCGATCGCGGCGGTGGCCGCACCCACCAGGGCCGCGGCGCGGGCGCTCGCCGAAGCGGTGCGGGTGGACCTGGAGCCCCTGCCCTCGGTGACCGACCCCCGTGCCGCCACCGCCCCAGGCGCCCCCGTGCTGTACGCCACGAGGGCCGAGCGCGAGGCGGCGCCCGCCTACGGCGAGGTTCCCACTCCCCCGGCTCCCTGGAACGGTAACGTGCGCGGGCCCGGTGTGCTGAGCTGGCGCGGCCCCACGGCCGTGGCCCGGCTGCGGGCCGCCGCGCGGCGCGCTGACCCCCTGCTGGTGGCCGAGGAGTACACCACCGCCACCCAGGTGCACAGCCCGCTGGAGCCGCACGTGAGCGTGGCCTCCTGGGTGGACGGCGACCTGTACCTGCACGTGTCGACGCAGTCGGTGGGCAAGATCGCCGACCGGGCGGCCCGGCGCTGGAACCTGCCCCGGGAGCGCGTACACCTGGTGGCCGAGTACGTCGGCGGCGGGTTCGGGGCCAAGAACTCGCTCTCGGCGGACGTGGTGGCCGCGGTGGAGCTGTCCCGGCGCGTCGGCCGACCGGTTCGGGTGGTCCTGGACCGGTCCGAGGAACTGACCGACGCGGGTCACCGGCCGGGGACCCGCACCCGGGTGGCCCTTCTGGCCGGGGACGACGGTGCGCTGCGGGCCCTGAGCGTGGACTCCCACGGCGACGGGGGCGTGTCGGTCGGTTCCAACGTCGCCCTCCTGGCCGCCCTGATGTACGGCCGATCTCCCCGACGGGTGCGTGACTACGACGTGGTGACCAACCGGCCGCCGGGCGAACCCATGCGGGGGCCGGGTGGACCACCGATGGCCTGGGCCCTGGAACAGACCGTGGACACCATGGCCCTGCGGATGGGCGAGGACCCGCTGTCCCTGCGGCGGCGCTGGGACGGCAACCCCAAGCGGCGTGCCCTGTACGCGCGTGTGGCCGAGCTGCCGCTGTGGCGGGACCGCGCGCGCGGGCGGCGCACCGGCCGGTTCCGGCGCGGAGTGGGGCTGGCCGCGGCGGGGTGGCCGTACCTGCTCGCCCCCGACGCCCGGGTGGAGTTGGTGGTGGAGGGCGGCACCCTGGTGGTGAGGTCGGCCACCCAGGACATCGGTACCGGCATCCGCTCCGTGCTCGGCGGCGCGGTCGCCGCCCGCCTCGGTGTGGACGCGTCGGCCCTGCGCGTGGAGATCGGGCACAGCGGGGCGGTCCACGGCACCGGTTCGTTCGGCAGCCGCACCACCACCTCCATGGGCCCGGCGGCCGAGGACGCCGCCGACCGGATGCGCGCGGCCCTGCGTGAGCGCTCCCCCGGCGTCCCCGCCCGCGGCCCCGTCCCCGAACACGCGTTCAAGGAGGCGCTGGCCGCCGCCGAAGGGGTCTCGGTGGTCGGAGAACGGCGCCGGGACCGCTGGGGCGCGCTCACCCCCAACTCGGGCGACCTGGCGGTCGGGCGCGGTATGAGTGGCGCCGTGCACGTGATGGAGGTGGAGGTGGACACCCTGCTCGGCCGGGTGCGGCCCACCCGCTGCTGGGCGGGGATCGCCGCCGGGCGGATCTACGACGAGCGACTGGCCCGCAACCAGTGCGAGGGAGCCGTGGTGCAGGGCGTGGGCTACGCGCTGTTCGAGGAACGGCGTGACGATCCCGAGACGGGGGTGGTGCTCTCCGACGACCTGGAGGACTACCGCCTGCCCGGAATGGGGGACGTGCCCGAGACCGAGGTGTACTTCCACGAGGAGGGGTTCGAGCACGTGACGGGCGGCGGGGTCGGCCTGGGCGAGGTCTCGGTGGTGGGGGTGGCGGCGGCGCTGGGCAACGCCGTGCACGACGCCACCGGCTGGCGTCCGCGCGACCTCCCGCTGCGTCCGGACCGACTGATCGGAGGACTGCGTTGAGCACCGTACGAGGACCGTTGACCGCTCCCACCCGGCCCGCGAGCGCGGCCGAGGCGGCCCTGGAGCTGGCCCGGGGCGGGGCCCGTCCCCGCGCCGGGGGCACCGATCTCGCCGCCTGTGTGGAGTCGGGGGTGGTGGCGCCCGGACCGCTGGTGGACCTCGCCCGCGCCGAGGATCTGAGGGAAACGCGCTGGACGGAGGACGGCGGAGTGCGGATCGGCGCGATGACCACCGTCGCGGCGCTGGGCACGCGACCGCGCCTGGCCGGAGCCTACCCGGGCCTGGCCGCCGCGGCGCGGGCGCTGGCCACCCCGCAGGTCCGGTCCGTGGCGACGGTGGGCGGCAACCTGCTCCAGCGCAACCGCTGCCCCTACCTGCGCAACCCGGCCTTCGACTGCTTCCAGACCGGGGGCGAGGGGTGTCCGGCCCGCACCGGCGACCACCTGCGGGGCGTGGTCGTGGACCTGGGGCCGTGCGCGGCGCCGCACCCGTCGTCGCTGGCGGTGGCACTGCTGGCCCACGAGGCGACCGTGGTCGTGGTGACCGGCGGCGGCTCGTCCCAAGAGGGGGGCCAGGCGGAGCGGGACCTGGCCGCGTTGTACGACGGGACCGACCCGACCCGTGACCACCGGCTCGCCCCCGACGAACTGCTGACGGCGGTGGTGCTGCCCGCCCCCGTGCCGGGCGAGCGCGCGGCGCACCTGCGCGCGGCGGGCCGGGCGCGCGCCGAGTGGCCGCTGGTCGAGGCGGTGGTGCGCTTGGAGTGCGCCGAGGAGGGCGCGGGACCGGTGGCGCGCGCGTGGGTGGCGGTGGGCGGGGTGGCCCGCACTCCGTTGCGCCTGTCCGGTGTGGAGCGCGCCCTGGTGGGAGCGGTTCCCGGACGCGAACCGGGCCCGGGTTTCGACCGGGCGCTGGAGGGGGTGGCGGACCTGTGTTCGCCGCTGCCCTCCACCGGGTACAAGGTCGACCTGCTCCGGGCGTCCGTGCGGGACGCCGTCGAGCGGGCCCTGGGGGCTCCGGCTCGGTGAGCCTGGCTCCGGGCGCGTGGTCCGGAGCCCGGCCACGGGCGGGCCGCCGGGCGTGGCGTCCCGCCCGGGCCCGGGGTCAGTCGGTGTGGTCGGCGGCGGCGAGGATCAGGTCGTCCATGCGCGCGAGCACCGTGTCCAGTGCGTCGATCCGCTCGACGATGCGGGCCCGCTCGCGCACCAGCATGGCTCGCTGCTCGGCGCTGGTGGCGCCGGTCTCGACACACGGGAGAAGCTCCGCGATCCGGCGGCTGGACAGACCCGCCGCGTAGAACTGCTGGAACAGGCGGACCCGGTCGACGGCCCCCTCGTCGAACTCGCGCTGTCCCCCCGGGCCGCGCTCGGAGCTGAGAATGCCCTGTTCCTCGTAGTAGCGCAGCGCCCGCACGCTCACACCGGAACGCCTGGCGACCTCACCGATGCGCACGGGTCCTCCTCGACTTGAACCTTACGTTGACGTCAGGTCCTAGTGTCCCGGACATGGACACTTCGTCAACCCGCACCAAGCACGCCTTCACCGTCGAAGGCTCCGTCGCCCTCGTCACCGGGGCCAACCGCGGCCTCGGCCGCCTCTTCGCCGAACAGCTCACGGAACGCGGCGCGGCGCGTGTGTACGCCGCGGCCCGCCGCCCGGAGGAGATCGACCTTCCCGGGGTCGTGCCCCTGGGGCTCGACATCACCGACGCCCGCTCCGTGAGGTCGGCTCTCGCCCGGGCGGGCGACGTCACCCTGCTGGTCAACAACGCGGGGATCAGCAACTGGACCCACCTGGTGACGAGCGACCTCGCCGCGCTCCGGCAGGAGATGGACACCAACTTCTGGGGCACGCTCGCCATGGTCCGCGCCTTCGCCCCGGTGCTCGGCGCGAACGGCGGCGGAGCGATCCTGAACGTCCTGTCGGCGCAGTCCTGGTTCGCCTTCCCCGGAACCAACGGATACCACGCGGCCAAGGCCGCCCAGTGGGCCCTGACCAACGGCGTCCGGATGGAACTCGCCGACCAGGGCACCCTGGTGACGGGGCTGCACCTCGGCGCGGTCGACACCGATTTCAGCGCCGCCTACGACGGCCCCAAGGGTGACCCCGCCGTGTCCGTCCGTGCGGGGCTCGACGGCCTGGCACGCGGTGCCGTCGAGGTGCTCGCCGACGAGTGGAGCGCCCATGTGAAGCGGGCGCTGGCCGACGACCCGACGCGCCTGGCCCGGGAGATCGGCTCCGGAGTCGTGTGAACCCGTTCGCGGACCGCGTGGGCGCCGGGCCCGCCCCGGCGGACCGGCCCGACACGACCCGAGGGCCCGCCATGGTGGCGGGCCCTGGGGTCGTCGTCCGACGCGTGCGGCGCGGTCAGCCGCGCAGGAGCGCCTGGTGGGCGAGTTCGCGGCAGACCACCGCGAAGTCCAGCCCGGCGGCGGCGGACGCCATCGGGAACGTGGAGGTCTCGGTCAGGCCGGGGGCGACGTTGGTCTCCAGGAAGATGGCCTCGCCCCGGGCGTCCACGATGAGGTCGGTCCGGGAGAAGTCGCGCAGCCCCAGGGTGCGGTGGGCGGTCAGGGCCACCTCGGTGGCGGCCGCGACCACGTCCTCGTCCAGCCGGGCCGGGCAGAAGAACTCGGTGCGACCGGCGGTGTAGCGCGCCGCGTAGTCGTAGACCCCGCCGTCCGGGACGATCTCCACCGGGGGCAGTGCCACGGGGCCGTCACCGGTGTCGAGGACGCCGACGGCCAGCTCGGTGCCCTGGACCTGCTCCTCCACGAGCGCGGAGTCGCTGTAGGCGAAGCACGACACCAGGGCGGTGGACAGCTCGGTCACCGAGGCGACCGGCGTGGCGCCGAAGGCGGAGCCGCCGCGGTCGGGCTTGACGAACAGCGGCAGGCCGAGGCGGTCGGCGAGGCGGTCGAGCAGCGCCGGGGCGCCCAGGTCGTGGAAGGCCGACTTGGGCAGGGTCGCGCCGCGTGGCACCCGCACGCCCTTCTCGGCGAGCAGGGCCTTGGCCGCGGGCTTGGTGTAGGCCAGGCGGCAGGCGTCCGGCCGGGCGCCCACGTAGGGCACGCCGACCAGTTCCAGGACCTCGCGGATCGCGCCGTCCTCCCCGGCGGCCCCGTGCAGGACGGGGAAGACCACCTGGGGCGGGTCGGCGGCGAGTCGGCCCAGCAGTCCGGAGTCGACGTCGGCGACCTGGACCTCGACGTCGAGTCGGCGCAGGGCCTCGGCGACGCTGCGGCCGGAGTGGACGCTCACCTCGTGTTCGGGGGACAGGCCTCCGGCGAGGACGAGAACCCGGTCAAGGTCGGCCACGGCGGGGACCTCCTTCTGTGCTGCGGTCATGGTGCTGGGCCCTTACGAGAGGATGTCAGGGCAGGTCAGGGGTGGGTGCCTGGCTGCCTTCGGTAGGCGTTGAGAGCGCGGGACCGAAGGTGTCGCGCAGGTCGATCTCGCCCTCGATCGCGGCCACGAGTCGGCGGACACCCTCGCGGATCTGTTCGGGGGTGGGGTAACAGAAGCTCAGGCGCATGCTGTCCCGGCCGCGCTCGTCGGCGTAGAAGCCGGTGCCGGGAACGTAGGCCACGCGCTCGTTGAGGGCGCGCGGCAGCATGGCCTTGGCGTCGATGCCCTCGGGCAGGGTCGCCCACACGAAGAACCCGCCCTCGGGCCGGGTCCACGTGCACCCGGCGGGCATCATCGCCTCCAGGGAACCGAGCATCGCGTCGCGGCGCTCGCTGTACATGGAGTTGAACGCCTTGATCTGTTCCTTCCAAGGGAAGGTGTTCAGGTAGCGGCGCACCACGAGCTGGTTGAACGTGGAGTGGCTGAGCATCGCGGACTCGGCGGCCAGGACCAGTTTGGCGCGCACGGGGGCGGGTGCCAGCGCCCAGCCGATGCGCAGGCCCGGGGAGAGGGTCTTGGACAGCGAGCCGAGGTAGATGACGTTGCCGTTGCCCTGGGAGTACAGGGTGGGCTCGGGCTCGCCGTCGTAGCGGAGCAATCCGTAGGGGTTGTCCTCGACCACGAGCACGTCGTGGCGCTCGCAGGCCTCCATGACCCGGGCGCGGCGCTCGGCGCTCATGGTGATCCCGGCGGGGTTCTGGAAGTTCGGGATCGTGTAGAAGAACTTGACCGGTCGGCCGTCGAGTTCGGCGCGGACCAGCGCCTCCTCCAGCTCCTCGGGGATGACGCCCTGGTCGTCCATGCCCACGTGGCGGATGTCGGCCTGGAAGGCGGCGAAGGTGTTGATCGCGGTGACGTAGGTCGGCGCCTCGGTGAGGACGACGTCGCCCGGGTCGACGAAGACACGGGTGACCAGGTCCAGGGCCTGCTGGGAGCCGACGGTGACGATGAGGTCGTCGGGGCTGGCCCGCACGCCCTCCAGCGTCATGTACTCGCAGATCTGTTCGCGCAGGACGGGGTCGCCCTGGGCGGAGCCGTACTGGAGGGCGGTGGCGCCCTCCTCGGAGACGACGTCCTTGACCAGGTCGCCGATCTGTTCGAGGGGCAGGGCGGCGACGTTGGGCATCCCGCCCGCCAGGGAGACGATCTCCGGCCGTGAGGCGACCGCGAAGAGTGCCCTGACCTCCGATGCCACCATGCCCTGTGCTCGGTGTGCGTAACGGCCGACGTGCGGGTCGATACGCGAACCCTGTTGGCCGGGCTGCTGCTCTCGGTGGTCAGCGGACACGATCCACCTCCGAAGGAAGGACGGTCTGTGGGGCCGTCGTGGCGGGACGACCGGGGTCGTCGTTGATCCCTGGTTCGACGCCGCGCGCGGCCCGTTGGTTCACCGTGCGTCTCCCGTGGCCACGGGGGCACGGGGCGGTGACGGTGGCTGGTTCGACTGGTGCGGACCGTGGTGGAACACGGTTCGGGAAATGTCCCGAGTCTAGCCCAGCCGCTGGTCCCGGTGTGCGCGTCCCCCTCCCCCGCCCGCGTTCGCGTCTGACGGACACCGGCGTCGCCGGTCGTCGTCCCGGGCACGGTATCCCCGGTCGCGTTCCGACTCACATCGGGATGACACGAACATGACACACTTTTCACCCTTGCCACCCGAGTCGGACATACGCCATCAATCCGTCATCAGCGACATTGGTGCGGTGGACCAGAGCGCCGCACACGGCGCCGCCGACCCAGGGGGAAGTCATGGGAGTCCGCTCGACCGCCGCCACCGCGTCACTGGCCCTGCTGCTGTGCGCGCCACTCGCCTCCTGCACCGCCGACGAGGCGCCCGAACAGAGCGCCGACGCCGCGCTGCTGGAGCTGGAACGAGCCGCCGACGCCCTGTCCGTGTCGATCCTGCGCCCCGGGGCCGAGCGTGCCTTCGCCCGCAAGGGCCACCCCGTGGCCGCACCGCTGGAGTGCGCCGCCGTACCGGAGTCCGCGCCCTCGTCCGCCCCCTCCGAGGACCTCGCCGAGGGCGAGGACGCCGTCACCGCCGGCGGTGACGAGGAGGCCTCCCCGGCTCCGGACGGGCCGGAATCGCGGGGACGGGAGCGCGGCGGCCGCCTGGAGGTGCTCTGCACCGGTCAGAGCCGCGACGGAGCACAGGTCCGTTTCGAGGGCCGCCTGCTCCGCGAGGCCCTGGCCGAACGCGCGATCGGCGACGACAGTCTGCGCGGGGCCTTCACCGGGAAGGTCGGTGAGGAGGAGGTCTTCACGATGGACTGCTTCCAGTGCTCACCGGCGAACGCGCCGACGCCGGGGGCCGGGGAGGACGCGTCGGCGCCCGAACCAGCCGCCGACGCCGAATAGGCCTCACGGCACGATCGCGCGAGGGTGCGGCCCGGTGACGCACACGTCCCCGGGCCGCACCGTCAAGTGCGCGACGGCCCCGGAGTCTCCCCCGATACTCACGGGGCACCAGCCCGTCGACGCGTCCGCAGTCGAACCTCCGTCACCCCCCTCAAGGCGCGAAGGACGCGGACGCGTCCCGCACCGGTGAACAGCCCGCCGTGCCCTCTCTTGCCCGGTGGCCGCCCACCGGTGTGCGGGCCGCGCGGAACCATTGGACCCCACCGGCCGCGACGCCCGCAACGGTTGCAACAGGTTGCGACGTCATCGCCCAGAGCGATCGGGCGCTCCCCTGGACCGCGCGCGCAGGTCGCGTACGCCCGGCGCCGAGGAGCCCGGCAGCAGGTCCAGCGGCGACTCCGGCGTGAGCACCCGGACCCGGAGGTCCTCGGCGAAGCGGTAGGGACGGCTCTCGATCAGACCGCCCAGGTTGCGCCGCATCCGGGAGAGTTCGGCCCGCACGGTCACCACGTGCTGGTCGGAGCCGAACACGTCCTGGGAGAGCTGTACCCCGGACCGCCCCTCACGATGCGCCGCGAGCAGCAGCAGGAACTCGGAGTGACGCGGTGAGAGGCGGTGGGCCCACTCGCCGCTGTCCCCCGCCACCGTCACGGTGGCCGCGCCGGGCCGGGTCAGGTCCAGGGTGACGGAGCCGGGTACGGCCCGCTCCCCGGAACCCGGCCGTACCAGCCACCCCCCGGGCAACGGCTCCAGGACGCACTCCCCCAGTGTCGGCAGCCAGACGGTTCCACCGTCGCAACGCTTGGGCAGCTGCACTCTGCGGACCGGCTCCGTGTGGACGGCGGCCGCGGTCCACCCGTTCTCGTCCACGACCAGCGCGGGGCGGCTCAGCCCAGCGATCAGGGGGGCCGCCACCGACCGCAGCCGTTCCAGGTGGCTGTGGTGCAGTCCCTGGAGGTGCGCCTCGGCCAGTCGCGCGACCGCGTTGACCAGGGCCAGGGTGGTGGGGTGGACGGTGGACACGGGCCCGGTGACGTCGATGGCGCCCAGCAGCCGCCCGTCCCGGGGGTCGTGCACCGGGGCGCACGCGCAGGTGAGCGCGTGCAGGCTGCGCACGTAGTGCTCGGCCGAGTAGACCTGGAGGGGACGCCCCACCACGAGCGCGGTCCCGATGGCGTTGGTGCCCGCGCTCCCCTCGTTCCAGTAGGCGCCCTCCACCAGCCCGACCCGGTCGCCGACCGCCCGCATCCGGTGGGAACCCTCCCGCCACAGCACCCGGCCCGCCGCGTCCGTCACCAGCATGATGTGCTCGGCCTCGTCGGCGACCGACACCAGGGAACGGCGGATCAGCGGAAGGACCTCGGAGATCGGCGACGCCTCCCGGTGGCGCTGGAGTTCGTCCATCCTGGCCATCTTGGGCGGCGACGCGCCGAAGGGATCGATGCCGAACTGGCGCATCCGCTCCCAGGAGTCCTCGATCACCGGGCGCAGCGGCGCGGGCGTGGGCCGACCGGTGAGCAGCGCGTCGTGGACCCTGCCGAGCAGGACCGCGTGCTCGCGCGCGTTGGCGCCGGAGGGCAGCGCCGTGTCCAGGGAGGGGTAGCGTGCGCCCGGCCCCTGCCGCAGTGACCGCCCCGGCCCGCTCACCACGGGCTCCGGCGGACGGCGGACGCCCCGCCCGGCAGGACTCCGGAGACCGGACGCCACCGGTCTGGTGGAGCCCCGTTGACGACCGTCACGACCCCGCCGACGACCCGGAACCCGTTCCTCCGGACACGCGCGTTCATGTGGCCCCCACAGGTCCTCGGTTGGGCAAGGAGTTCCCCAGTTTCCTGGTTCGAGTGTGGCGGGGCCAACAGAACCGGGAGAAGCGTTCTATTCGGCGGCACTGACGGACCGTCTCTTCCGAATCCTGTGGAGTCCTCCCCCGGGCGAGCCTCGCTGTTCACCGTGGTCGACACACGGGAGGTGAGCGGCCTCCCCGACGACCGCTCCCGAAGCGGCCGCGGGGCCATGGCCGGAAGCGGCCATACGGACCCTCGAAGTTCGGGTTCGTGGTAAAAGCGGCGGCCCATGGCCACGCTCGGAGGTGTACCGTGGCCGATCCCGGCCCTCGACCCGCCCGGGGCCGCCCTCCTCCCGCCGTCGAACGCACTCCTTGGCCGAACCGTCCAAAAGGACGCCGAGGGATCGTACGGTTCGGATACCGGAGGGCGGCCTCACCGCTGCCTACGCTGGCCGAAGCCGCACCCGTCGACAGGAACGGACCAGATGAACAGCCCGATCGGCCCCACCGACTCCAGTCTCGTCCCCCGCTTCGCCGGCCCGGCGACCTTCGCCCGGCTGCCCAGGATCGACCAGGTCGACCACGCCGACGTGGCGGTCGTGGGCGTCCCGTTCGACACGGGGGTGTCCTACCGGCCGGGGGCCCGCTTCGGGCCGTCCGCCATCCGGGAGGCCAGCCGTCTGCTGCGCCCCTACAACCCCGGACTGGACGTGGCCCCCTTCGAGAGCCTCCAGGTGGTGGACGGCGGCGACATCGCCGTGAACCCGTTCTCCGTCAGGGACGCCGTGGAAACCCTGGACCAGGGCGCCTCGGCCTTCGTGACGGCCGGAACCACGCTGGTCACGCTGGGCGGCGACCACACCATCGCGCTGCCTCTGCTGCGCTCGCTGTACCGCGTCCACGGGCCGATCGCCCTGCTGCACTTCGACGCCCACCTGGACACCTGGGACACCTACTTCGGGGAGCCCTACACCCACGGCACACCGTTCCGCCGGGCCGTGGAGGAGGGCGTCCTGGACACCGAGGCGATCGCGCACGTGGGCACCCGGGGGCCGCTCTACGGCAAGCGCGACCTGGAGGAGGACCGCCGTTTCGGATTCGGGATCGTGACCTCCGCCGACGTCATGCGCAAGGGAGTGGACGAGGTCGCCGACGCGCTGCGCCAGCGGATCGGCGACCGTCCTCTGTACGTGTCCGTGGACATCGACGTGCTGGACCCGGCGCACGCTCCCGGCACCGGAACCCCCGAGGCCGGGGGGCTGACCAGCCGCGAGTTGCTGGAGATCCTGCGCGGCCTGGCCGACCTGAACCTGGTCGGCGCGGATGTGGTCGAGGTGGCTCCGGCCTACGACCACGCGCAGATCACGTCGACCGCCGCCGCTCACGTGGCCTACGACCTGGTGAGCCTGCTGGCCCTGCGCCACCAGCGCCGGGCCAGGCCCTAGGCACCCCGGGCGCGCCCCGCTCACGCCTCGACGGGGCGGCGTTCGCGCAGGTGCGCCCAGGTGAGCGCGGTGACGTGCCCGGCCATCGTGTCCGGAGTCTCGTCGGGGTGGTCCAGCAGCCAGTCGGCGAAGGCGTCGGCCGTGCTCACCGCGACGCGCGCGAGGAGCTGGGCGTCGCGGGGTTCGAGTACGCCGTGTCCATCCCGGGTACAGGAGGCGATGAGATCGGCCACCTCGGCGGTGACGCGGTCGCGCATCCGGGTGGTCTGGCCCGCGAACGGCTCGCCCTGGGCGGCGGCGCGCCGGTAGAGGACGGTCCAGCTCTCGCGGTTGTCCACGACGAAGGCGAAGAAGGCCTGCATGCCCCGGCGCAGGGGGTCCTCCTCCCGGGGCGCCAGCGGGTCCTGGACGGCGGTCCGGACCGCCTCGACCAGCCGCTCCGTCTCGCGTCGCACACAGGCGACGAAGATCCGCTCCTTCGAGCCGAGATAGTGGTAGACGGTCGGTTTGGAGGTCCCGGCCGCCGCCGCGATCGCGTCCACGCTGACCGTGCGGTAGTCGCCCCGGGAGAACACGGAGACGGCGGCGTCGATCAGCTGCCGTTCCCGGTCCGCGCGCCCGAGCCCGCGTCGTTTGGTCGTCACGTGAACCGAGCCTACGGGCGCGTGGCGCCCGAGGGCGCGGGCCGTTGGTCCACCCGTCCCGGCCGGTTCCCGGGGCCCGTGACCGGGCGGGCGTGACCTGTGCGGCCGCCACCGGCCCCGGGGCGGCGCGTGGCGCATCCCACAGAGGGCCTCGGTGGCTTCGGAGTCTCACGCCAGGGGGTGGTCCCGGAGCTCCAGGGTGCAGCACTTGGCGCCGCCACCCGCCTTGCGCAGCTCGTCGAGTTCCACCGGGTGGACGGTGAACCCCAGCGCCCGCAGCCGGTCGGCGAGCCGGGTGGCCTCCGCGGCGACGACCACGTCGTGCCCGTCGCTGACCGCGTTGAGCCCGAGGACGCGGGCGTCCTCCTCCGTGGCGATCAGGGCGTCGGGGAAGAGGGCCTCCAGAACCCGGCGGCTGCCCTTGGAGAAGGCACCGGGGTAGTAGGCGATCCGGTCGCCGGACAGGGCGAACAACGCCGTGTCCAGGTGGTAGAAGCGCGGGTCGACCAGTTGCAGGGTGACCACCGGGCGCCCCAGGAGGCGCTCGGCCTCCTGGTGGGCTGCGGCCTCGGTCCGAAAGCCCGTCGCGGCCAGGACGACCTCGTCGAGGGTGATGAAGTCGCCCTCGCCCTCGTTGACGTACTTGGCCTCCGAGGTCTCGGTGTACCCCTCCTGGCGGAACCAGTCCAGGTAGGCGGGGCCCTCGGGGGTGCGCTCGGCGCTGGCGAACCGGGCTCCGTAGACGCGGCCGTCCACGACCAGCGCGCCGTTGGCCGCGAAGACCATGTCGGGCAGCCCCTCGATCGGCGCGATCTCGCTCACCCGGTGGCCGAGGGAGAGGTAGAGGTCCCGCAGCTCCTCCCACTGGCGGATGGCGCGCGGCCGGTCCACCACCACGTCGGGGTCCATCCAGGGGTTGATGGCGTACTCCACCGTGAAGTAGGTGGGTCGGCACATGAGGTAGTGCCGCCGCGTGGGCGCGGTCGAAGGGCCGTCGGGTCGAGCCATGGAACCTCCCCGTCGAGGCGTACCGGAGACCGGTGGACACGTACCGGTCCGGGCAGCGGGCCGGGCCGCGTCTCCGGCGGACAAAGAGGAGATACCCACCCAGAAGCCCCGCCAACACAGGCTTTCCTCAAGGGTGACGCGTTCGGGAGGAAGGGGGCGACACGTCGGGGAGCGGTCACCCCCCACGCGAAAGACCGACCGGCCGGTATTGCTAGGGTCGCGGGACTTCCGCGATTGGAGAGCCATGAGTACGACCGTCAGGGCCGCCGTCTTCTCCGCCACCGGCGCCTCCCCCGAGATCCGCGACGTCGTCCTGCCCGACCCGGGCCCCGGCCAGGCCCTGGTCCGCATGTCGGCGGCGGGGGTGTGCCACTCCGACCTCTCGCTGTCCGACGGCACCCTGCCGCAGACCTGGCCCGCCGTGCTCGGCCACGAGGGGGCGGGCACCGTGGAGGCGGTCGGCCCCGGGGTGACCGAGGTGGCGCCGGGCCAGCGGGTGATCCTGAACTGGGCTCCGCCCTGCCGGTCCTGCTGGTTCTGCGCCCAGGACGAACCCCACCTGTGCGAACACGCCCTGGACGGCACGCTCTCCCCCTACGCGGAACTCGGCGACGGCACCCCCGTCTACCCGGGGCTGAACACGGGAGCCTTCGCCGAGGCCACGGTGGTACCGGTCGGCGCCCTCGTTCCGTTGCCGGAGGGGGTCGACCCGGCGGTCGCGGCGGTGCTCGGGTGCGCGGTGCTCACCGGCTGGGGCGCGGTGAACAACGTCGCCCGGCTGCGACCGGGACGGTCCGCGCTGGTGCTGGGGCTGGGCGGGGTCGGCCTGTCGCTGCTCCAGGCGGCCCGGATCGCCGGGGCCGACCCCCTGGTGGCGGTCGACGCCTCCCCCGAGAAGGAGGAACTGGCCCGGTCGCTGGGCGCCACCGACTTCCTGGTCGCCGACGACGACACCCACCGGGCCGTGCGGCGGCTCACCGGCGGACGGGGGGTCGACCACGCTTTCGAGGTGGTCGGCCGGGCCTCGGTGGTACGCACCGCGTGGAACGCGGCCCGCCGGGGCGGAACCGTGACGGTGGTGGGCGTGGGCTCGCACCGGGACGAGGTGTCCTTCAGCGCCCTGGAGCTGTTCCACCAGGCCCGCACGCTCCAGGGTTGCGTGTACGGGTCCTCCGACCCGGTCCGGGACATCCCGCTGCTGGCCGAGGCGGTCCGCTCCGGAGAGCTGCGGCTGGCCGAGATGATCACCGACGAGATCCCCCTGGAGGGCGTGCCCGAGGCCTTCGAGCGGATGCGCCGGGGGCGGGGCGGCCGGTCCCTGGTCCGCTTCGGAGCCTGACCCGGCGAGGCGGTGGCCGCCAATCGGCGCCAGGGTCGCGGAGAGGAACACCGAGCGCCTTCCCGGAGGCCTTTGTCACCGGGTGACAAAGGATGTGGCGGGGGGCACACACCAGCCTTGCCCACGACCCCGCTCCGGTGCACAGTCGGCACCATCACGCACGCCGCGCCCGCCGGCGCGGACGACCCCCGAGGAGAACCGCATGGGCACCGGAGCCGACCAGGCCGACGTCGTCGTCGTGGGGGCGGGACTGGCCGGACTGGCCGCCGCCGCCGAACTCGCCGACGCCGGGAGGCGGGTGGTCCTGCTGGACCAGGAACCCGAACAGTCCCTCGGCGGGCAGGCGCACTGGTCCTTCGGCGGGCTGTTCTTCGTCGACTCCCCCGAACAGCGCCGCATGGGCATCCGGGACTCCCGTGAGCTGGCCCTCCAGGACTGGATGGGCACCGCCGCCTTCGACCGCCCGGAGGACGCGTGGCCGCGCCGGTGGGCCGAGGCGTACGTGGACTTCGCCGCGGGCGAGAAGTACTCCTGGCTGCGCCGGATGGGCCTGAGGATCTTCCCCGTCGTGGGATGGGCCGAGCGCGGCGGCTACCTCGCCGACGGCCACGGCAACTCGGTCCCCCGCTTCCACATCACCTGGGGCACCGGACCGGGCGTGGTCGCACCCTTCGCACGCCGGGTGCGCGACGCCGCCGAACGGGGCCTGATCTCGCTGCGCTTCCGCCACCGGGTGGACGAACTGGTGGTGACCGCGGGGGCGGTCACCGGGGTGCGCGGCACGGTACTGGCCCCCAGCGACGCCGAACGGGGCCGGGCCAGCAACCGGGACGCCACTGGAGACTTCGAGATCGGCGCCCAGGCCGTCATCGTGACCGCCGGGGGCATCGGCGGCAACCGCGACCTGGTGCGCCGGAACTGGCCGGAGCGGTTGGGAGCCGCGCCCCGGCACATGCTCTCGGGGGTGCCCGCCCACGTGGACGGGAGGATGCTCGGCATCACGGAGCGGGCGGGCGGCGAGGTCATCAACCGCGACCGGATGTGGCACTACACCGAGGGCATCCAGAACTGGGACCCGGTCTGGGAGCGGCACGGCATCCGCATCCTGCCCGGCCCGTCGTCGCTGTGGCTGGACGCGACCGGCAAGCGCCTGCCCGCCCCGTACTTCCCCGGTTTCGACACACTGGGAACCCTGGACCACATCATGCGCACCGGCCACGAGTACACGTGGTTCGTGCTGTCGCAGAAGATCATCGAGAAGGAGTTCGGCCTCTCCGGTTCCGAACAGAACCCGGACCTCACCGGCAAGGACCTCAAGCTCGTCCTCCAACGGGTGCTCCCCGGCGCGCCGGGCCCCGTGGAGGCCTTCAAGCGCAACGGGGCCGACTTCGTGGTCGCCGACCGGCTGCCCGAGCTGATCCGGCGGATGAGGGAGGTCGCGGGTGACGACGTGCTGGACGCCGACACGGTGACCCGCGAGGTGGTGGCCCGCGATCGGGAGATGGCCAACACCTTCACCAAGGACCTCCAGGTGATGGCGATCCACGGCGCCCGCAACTACCGGGGCGACCGGCTCGCCCGCGTGGCCCGGCCACACCAGATCCTGGACCCCAAGGCCGGTCCGCTCATCGCGGTGCGCCTGCACGTCCTCACCCGCAAGACCCTCGGCGGGCTGCACACCGATCTGGACGCCCGGGTGCTCCGTGCCGACGGCACGCCGTTGCCGGGGGTGTACGCGGCCGGTGAGGTGGCGGGGTTCGGCGGGGGCGGCGTGCACGGGTACCGCTCCCTGGAGGGCACCTTCCTCGGCGGCTGCCTCTTCTCGGGCCGCACCGCGGGCAGGGCCGCCGCCGCGGCGCTGGGCTAGCCGGAAGGAGCACGGGTCGGAGGACGAACTCTGGCCCGGACCGATCGCGGGGGAGCCGGGCGCCCGGCGCGGGCGCCCGGCTCCGTCACGTCCGTCCCCCGCCCGGCTCCGGGTCTTCGGGGGCCTCGGAGGCCTTCTTGCGCGGACGGCCTCGGCGGGGGAGGTCTCCGGCCTCCTTGGGCATACGCCCCGCGTCGTCCAGGGCGCGGCGCAGGAGGAACTCGATCTGGGCGTTGGTGCTCCGGAGCTCGTTCCCGGCCCAGCGCGCGAGCGCGTCGTGGACGGCGGGGTCGAGCCGCAGCAGCACCTTCTTGCGCTCGGGCACGGCACCTCACCCGGATCTACTGGTAGAGGGTCCCGGTGTTGACGACGGGGCTGGCGGGGCGGTCGGAGCACAGGACCACGAGCAGGTTACTGACCATCGCGGCCTTGCGCTCCTCGTCCAGTTCCACCACGTTCTCGTCGGACAGGCGCTCCAGGGCGCGGTCGACCAGCGTGACGGCGCCCTCGACGATCTCGGCCCGGGCGGCGATCATGGCGCTGGCCTGCTGGCGCTGGAGCATGGCCTGGGCGATCTCGGGGGCGTAGGCCAGGTGGGTGAACCTAGACTCCACGATCTTCACGCCCGCCGCGTCGACGCGCTCGGCGACCTCCTTGGACAACTGCTCGGTGATGGCGTCGGCGCTGTCGCGCAGGGACGGCACGGCGTCGTCGCCGTAGGAGTCGTAGGGGTACTTGCCCGCGATGTGGCGGACGGCGGCCTCGGTCTGGGTGGAGACGAACTGGATGAAGTCGTCGACCTCGAAGGAGGCGCGTGCGGTGTCCTCGACCTGCCAGACGACGACGGCGGCGATCTCGATTGGGCTGCCGGAGGCGTCGTTGACCTTCATGACGGAGGTCTCGTGGTTGCGGATGCGGGTGGAGATGGCGTTGCGCACGGTGAGCGGGTTGACCCAGCGCAGTCCGTCCGTGCGGATGGTCCCGACGTAGCGGCCGAAGAACTGCACGACCTGGGCCTCGTTGGGGGCGACCATGGTCAGGCCGATGGCCAGGACGACGCCGACGACGGCGATCACCGCGCCCACCGCGACCAGGGCCACGTGCAGGCCGAGCAGGGGGAGCGCCGCCACGGCGGCTCCGCCGAGGAACAGGGCCAGGGACACGACGAACATGGGGATTCCACCGGACCCGAAGGCCTCGCGTTCGCGGTACTGGGGTGCTGGCCTGACGACGTTCGGTGTCGAGCTCATCCGTCGACCGTCCTTCCTGGGGATGCGTTTTCGAGTGCTGACTGGAGCATAGCATTGTGATATCACTTTTTATGGACGGCCTCCCCCGGGGCCCTGACTGAGAGGAGAGGTCGACACCATGAGCACCGACGCTCTGCGCCTACGACCGCCCAACCACCGTGTGGACCGGCGCGCGGTCTGGTGGTGGACGACACGGTCCCTCGCGGTGACGCTCATACTCACGGTCGTCCCCGTCGTTCCCGCCCTGATCTGGGAACCGGTCCGCCCCTGGTTCCTGATCGCCGCTGGTGTCCTCGGCGGGGTCGGACTCCTGGTCACGGTCGTCATGCCGCAGTGGCGGTTCAGGGTGCACCGCTGGGAAGTGACCGACACCGCCGTGTACACCTCCAGCGGGTGGATCTGGCAGGAGTGGCGGGTGGCCCCCATGTCCCGCGTCCAGACGGTGGACACCGAGCGGGGACCACTCCAGCGGGCCTTCGGGTTGTCGAGCGTGACCGTGACGACCGCCTCCGCCGCCGGACCGATCGAGATCAGCGGCCTCGACCACCGGTTGGCGACCGAGGTGGCCGACCAGCTCACCGACAGCACCCAGGCGGTTCCCGGAGACGCGACATGACCCCCCACGACAACCACGGAACCGAAGAGGGCCGACCGATGGGGGAACCGCTACCGGAGGGGCCACCGCCCGCGGAGGGCGCGGCGGGCGCCGAGGACGGTTGGGAGCGGCTGAGCCCGCTCAGCGTGTGGGCCTCCACCGCGCTCGCGGCCGCGTTCCTCGTGCCGTCAGCGCTCGTGGGCACCGTCGTCCTGTTCGTCGTCGGGCTCCCGTGGTGGGCGCTGCTCCCCCTCCCGGGCACCCTGGCCTTCCTCGCCCTGATGACGTGGATGGAGATGGTGCGGCTGCGTGCGGCCCGCTACCGGGTCACCGACGAGCGCATGGAGATGCGTTCGGGCGTCGTCGCCCGGACCTACCGGTCGATCCCGCGTGAGCGCGTGCGCACCGTGGACGTGGCCGCCCCGATCTACACACGGATCTTCGGCCTGTGCGCGGTGACCGTGGGCACGGGGGAGTCCGCCGGGGCCGGCGGTGGGGACCAGCTCAAGCTGGAGTACGTGACCACGGGTCAGGGCGAACGGCTGCGCCGGGAGCTGCTGCGCCGCACCGCGCCCGCGAGCGCGTCCGACGACGCCGCCGAGGGCTCCTCCGAAGAGGCCGGGCAGGAGACCGAGCTGGCCCGGCTGAACCCCCGCTGGTTCGCCTACGCCCCCGCCACTCCGGCGACCCTGGGGATCGGCCTCGGTGTGCTCGCCGCGCTCGTCGGGGCCAACGCCCAGAGCGGCGGTCACGCCTGGAGGTGGGTTTCGGACCAGGCCGGGCTGCCCAGTGCGCAGGAGTTGTCCGGCATCGTGATGGGGCAGCTGCTGCTGGTCGTCCCCACCGTCCTACTGGTCCTGCTGGTCTCGGGCACCGCCGTGCTGCTCCTGGCCGCCGTGGAGACCTGGTGGGACTACCGGCTCGTCCGGGAGCCCGACGGTACCGTGCGGCTGCGCCGGGGATTGCTGACCAGTGTCTCCCTGTCGGTGGAGGGCCGCCGACTCAACGGCGTGGTGCTCCACGAGCCCCTCGTCCTGCGGTCGGTGGGTGGCGCCTCCGTCCGCGCGGTGGCCACCGGCCTGTCGGCCGGCGACTCGCAGAAGACGGAGGCCAAGAGCCGCCTCTCCCCCGCCATGCCCCGGGGCCGGGCCCGGCGGTTGGGCGCCGCCCTGATGGGCGATCCCTCCTCGGCGCTGGACGCGCCGTTGGCGGTCCACCCGAAGGCGGCCCTGCGCCGCCGGTTCACCCGGGCGACGGTGTGCTCGTTCCTGGCGCTGGCCGTGGCCGGAGGGCTGGCCTGGCTGCACCGGGTGGCGACCGAGACCTGGTGGGCGGCGCTGCGCAGGGCCGAGGAGCAGTTCATGCCGTTCCCGCTGGCCACGCCGACCGTCGAGGCCACACCGGGTTGGGGATGGTTCGCGGTGGCGCTGCTGTTCGCCGCGCTGGCGTTCTGGTACGCGGTGGGCTCCTACCGGGGCCTGGGGCACGGCCTGCATCCGCGGTATCTCGTGGTGCGCGGGGGTATGGCCTCCCGGGAGACCGTCACCCTGGAGCGGGCGGCGGTGATCGGCTGGCGGATCACACGGTCGCCGTTCCAGCGCCGCCTGGGCCTGGCGGACGTGTCGGCGACCACGGCCTCCGGCGAGGGGATGTACACCGCCCGGGACGTGGGTGTGGGTCAGGGTCTGGCCTGGGCGGACGAGGCCGTGCCCGAGCTCCTGGCGCCGTTCCTGGAGCGCGCGGGCGACGAGGGAGCCCCCGGGCGGGCGCCCTCGGCCCTGCCCTAGGAAGTCGGCCCCCACCGTGTGACACCGCGGAGCTCGCTCGGCGGAGCACGGTGGGGCCGCCGGTCGTCGTCCCGCGCGGCGCACCCGGCGCACCGGGCTTCGGCGGGGCGCCGGGAGACGCGTCGTCGACCGGGCACGGTCGCGCCCGGGTCGGAGTCAGGGCACGGGGTTGTCGAAGATGGGTTCGCCGTCCACCCGCAGGCCGCTGGTGTGGGTGAGCGCCATCTCCACCATGGGGTAGACCTCGAACAGCCGCCGCATGCCCAGCGCCTCCAGCACCCGGTCGGCGATCGGCGCGGGTTCGGCCAGGACCACGTGTCTGCCCTGCCCGGTCAGGACCTGGTAGACGGCCACCAGCGCGCGTACGCCGCTGGCGTCGAAGAATCCGAGGCCGGACATGTCCACGACCAGACAGTCGCACCGCGAGGCCTGGGCGGCCTGGAGCAGCCTCTCCCGGAGGCGGTCGGCGGTGGCCAGGTCCACCTCACCGTGGACGCGCACCACCGTCACTCCCGTGCAGGGAAATCGTTCCTGGGCCGAGAACGGGCCATCCTTCGCCACTCGGGCCACCTCTCACCGGACGTAACCTTCCCACTACGCAACCGCGTACGAGATCGTAACCTCTTCAGTGAGCTTCCGGGAGGGTTTCCTGAGAAAAACCGCCGGAATCTCGCCGATATGCCCCCTCCGCCACCCGGGTGTCACCATCGCCCGGGTTTGCCGGGGCGGCCAGGCGGGGTCGCCAACCACAGGACCCCCGTACCTTCCTCTCGGACACTCCCGATCCGACCCCCGCACCGTGCTTTCCGCGCGTTCGTGCGGTAAAAGCGGTACTTGGACACCCGTGTGTCGGCCGGTGACGCCGTTCCCCCTGGGGGCGCGGGTCGCCGACCGCCCTCATGGACACGATGAGAGCGAAGGGAGGGAGCGGTACGCGGCTGCCCCGGGCAGTCCGCCGACCGCGACCCGATTGACCGAAACCGCTGACACCCAACCCGGCTGGTTCTCCTCCGAGGAGCTCGACAGCGTCCGCGCCAACATGCCCGTGCTCTACGTCCAGGCGGTGCCCGTGCGGGTGGACGAGTCCGGGTCGGTGACGCACGTGGGTCTGCTGATGCGCGCCGACCCCGACGGCAGCTTCAATCGGTCGGTGGTCTCCGGACGGGTCCTGTACCACGAGCGGGTGCGGGACGCGCTCCTGCGCCACCTGGAGAAGGACCTGGGCCCGGTCGCCCTGCCCCGTATCCCCAGCTCCCCACAGCCGTTCACGGTCGCCGAGTACTTCCCCACCCCCGGGGTCACCCCGTTCCACGACCCCCGCCAGCACGCGGTGGCCATGGCCTACGTGGTACCGGTGAGCGGCGACTGCCAACCGCGCCAGGACGCCCTGGACCTCGTGTGGTTCACACCGGAGGAGGCCACCAGCCCGCAGGTGCGGGCGGAGATGCCCGGCGGCCAGGGCGTGCTGGTACGCCAGGCCCTGGCCTACGTGGGGCACGCCCCGTGAGACCCGGGGGCGGGGCCGTCCTCGGGTGAGGGCCCCGCCCCGCACTCGCCTGACCGGGGGGAGCCGGGGCGGACGAGCGCGGGCGCCGGACCCCTCGGGCGCCGCGTCCGACCGTCCCGAGTCCCGGCGGCTCCCGAAGGGGTGGGGTTAGTCTGGAGGCCATGCTCGCATCCCTCGTCGCCGACGCCCTCGCACTGGTACCGCAGGACCCGCCCGGAGGCCGCGCCCGCGTGATCCTCGGCCTGACCGGCGCCCCCGCGGCCGGTAAGTCCACGCTGGCCCGGTACCTGGTGCACGCCGTCGACGAGCGGGCGGGCAAGGGCACCGCCGGTTACCTGCCCATGGACGGCTTCCACCTGTCCAACGCCCAGCTGGACCGGTTGGGGCGCCGGAACCGCAAGGGCGCCCCGGACACCTTCGACGCCCACGGCTACCTCGCGATGGCGCGCAGGCTGCTGGCCGAGACCGACACCCCCGTCTACGTCCCGGACTACGACCGCAGGCTGCACGAGCCCATCGCCGCCCAGCACGTGATCGAGCCGGGCACCCGCCTGATCGTGACCGAGGGCAACTACCTCGCCAGCGACGAGCCCCCGTGGGACGGCGCGCGGGGGTTGTTCGCGCAGCTCTGGTACGTGGAGACCGAGGACCGGGTCCGCGAACGCCGCCTGCGGCGGCGACAGATGGCCGGGGGCGCGAACGCGGACGACGCCCGGGACTGGGTCGAGCGCAGCGACCGTCCCAACGGGGAACTCGTCAAGGGCATGCGGGAGCGCTGCACCCGGGTCGTGCGCGTGAGCGGAGTGCCCCGGCTGGGCTCCAGGGACCGCTTCTCCGCCCGTTGAAGCCCCCGACGGTGCGCCGTCCCACATGGCGGAGCGGGGGTCTCGCGGCGTGACATCGTGGCCGGTGAGGCGGATCACGGTAGGCCCTGGAACGCCTTCCCGGCGGTTGATCCCGCTTCGTCCGGTCCTGCGGTGACTCTCGCCGCCCCACCCCAAGCGTTCACATGTTGAGACAAAAGTTCCATATGGCGTCCACCGCGGCTAGCATCCCTCCATCGACCCGCACTGACCTGGAAAGAGACTCCTCATGAAGGACGTCGCCGAAGACAACACGGCGCCGGATCGGCCACAAGCCGAGACGGCACCGCCCCCGACCAACCCGAAGCGGAAGGTCCTCACGGCGAGCCTCGTGGGCACGTCCATCGAGTTCTACGACTTCTACATCTACGCGACCGCCGCGGTCCTGGTCTTCCCCTACCTGTTCTTCCCCGAGGGCGACATGATGGCCGCCCGCCTGCAGTCGCTGGCGACCTTCGCCATCGCCTTCGTGGCGCGCCCCATCGGCTCCTGGCTGTTCGGCCACTTCGGCGACCGGATCGGGCGCAAGGCCACCCTGGTGGCGTCCCTGTTGACCATGGGTATCGCGACCATCGCGATCGGCCTGCTGCCGACCTACGCGCAGATCGGCGTGGCCGCCCCGCTCCTGCTGGCACTGTGCCGGTTCGGGCAGGGGCTGGGCCTGGGCGGCGAGTGGGGCGGCGCGGCCCTGCTGGCCACCGAGAACGCTCCCCCCGGCAAGCGCGGCTTCTACGGAACGTTCCCGCAGCTCGGAGCCCCGATCGGCTTCTTCCTCGCCAACGGCGTCTTCCTGATCCTGAGCCAGGCCATGAGCGACGAGGCCTTCCTCGCCTACGGTTGGCGCATCCCGTTCCTGGTCTCCACCGTGCTGATCGTCGTCGGCCTGTGGGTGCGGCTCACCCTGCACGAGACGCCCGCCTTCGCCAAGGTCATCGCCTCCGGCGAGCGGGTCAAGACCCCCATCGTCGAGGTCTTCCGCCACAACTGGCCCGCCGTGCTCATCGGTACGCTCATCATGCTGGCGACCTACGTGCTCTTCTACCTCATGACCGTCTTCTCCCTGGGGTTCGGCACCGACCCGGAGAACGGCCTGGGCTACGAGCGCACCGACTTCCTCGTCTTCCTCCTGATCGGCGTGCTGTTCTTCGCGCTGTTCACCCCCCTCTCGGGCCTCCTGGCCGACCGGTTCGGACGCAGGCCCGTCCTGATCACCGTCACCTGCGCGATCATCGTGTTCGGCTTCGCCATGGGTCCGCTCATGGGCAGCGGCGGAACCGTCGGGGTGATGGCCTTCCTGATCATCGGCCTGTCCCTGATGGGCCTGACCTTCGGCCCGATGGCGGCGGTCCTGCCCGAGCTGTTCCCGACCAAGGTGCGCTACACGGGCGCCTCGGCCGCCTACAACCTGGCCAGCCTCCTGGGCGCCTCGTTCGCGCCCTACATCGCCACGTGGCTCGCGAGCACCTTCGGCCTGGCCTGGGTGGGCGGCTACCTGATCCTGGTCGGCACCATCACGCTGGGCGCGCTGGTCGTCAGCCGCGAGACCCGGCACGACGACCTCGACACCATCACCGCCCGGGTGACCAAGTGAGCGGGTGAGCGAGCGCCCGGGTGACGGGGGACCCTGACTCCCCGACGGGGCCGGTGCGGCGTGGGCGAATTCTAGGAGTCGTCGCAACACGTAAGGTCAGTTGCTCGTTGTGAGCAGCTTGGCGAGGCGCTCGGCTGGGGTATCCCAGCCGAGCGTT
>NZ_JBEYHA010000063.1:0-28941 GCF_040635075.1 Nocardiopsis sp. NPDC007018 | reverse complement strand
GCGGGCTCGCCTGGGCGGGCCTGTGGGGCGTGGTGATCGCCGGACTGGTCGGCACCTGGATGGAGCTGTTCCTCAAGTCGCCGTGGACGGCGGTGTGGGACTCGTTCCACCCGCGAGGCCGGACGCGATCAGCTGGCGCGGCGGGTACGTCCCCCCACGGGCATCGGGCGCACCAGACCCAGGGCGACCACCTCGTTGGCCAGCCGGGTGCGCCGGTTCTGCCCCTCCGGGATGCGGAACTTCTGGTACAGCCTCAACAGATGCTGCTTCACCGCCGCCTCGGTGACCACCAGGGCCTCGGCGATGTCACGGGCCGTGGCCGGGGCCACGAAAGCCTCCTCCGACAGCGCTGGCTGGCACAGGGCGGTGAGCACGTCCAGCTCGCGGCGGGTCAGCTCGGGCGCGGCGCCCCGGCGCAGCTCGATGTCGGGGCTGAGCTGTTCGGTGGGCAGCCCGCCGACCCGGCAGCGGGCTCCGCCGAAGCTCACCACGTCGCCCTCCTCCAGCACCCGGCGGGCGATGGGGCGGCCGTTGACCCGGGTGCCGTTCCGGGAGAGTCCGAGGTCGACGACGTACACGTAGGGCCCGCGTCGGACGAGTTCCGCGTGCAGCTGGGACACGCTGGGGTCGGTCAGTCTGATGTCGGCGCCCTCACCCCGGCCCACCGTGGTGACCTCGTGGTGGAGGGGCCGGACGTCACCGGTCTCCTCCAGGCGAAGGTGCGGACCGTCCACGGTGGCTCCTCCCGAGCTGCTGGGGCGCGGCCGGTGGGGGTGCGGCCTACGGTGGTGGAGGGTCTGTTGCCGGGGGGTGGCCGTTCGGTCGCCACGTCGAGTGGGCTTCATGGGGGTGGTCCTCGCTCACCGGTGCGCTCATCAACACCTGGGTTACCCGGCTGGTACACGTTCTACGCGCTTACTCCGGAGTTAGGCGGACAAGACGGGGAATTACGGCGCTGTGGCCGAACCGGAAGCGGGAAACGGACACGGGTGCCACCCGAGGGGGAGGAGTCCGTTTCCGTGAGCCCTGGGGCTTCGGCTGCGCCGTTCACTACAATGGACACGGCCCCTCCATGATGACGCCGTCCCTGTTCTCGCGGGGCGCGCGGAGCCGCCGGGAACATGAGCCACGCTGGAGTGCCGCTCGGTTTCGGACAGTCCCGCGGCGGCGTGTGGCCGGTCTGTGCCAGTCGGGGGCCACGGGTACGAGCCGCACGGCGGCCAGGCAATTCGAAAGCGAACGGGTCGGGACGCGGTGGACGACGCTGAGCAGGTTGAGGTGGCGCGGTCGGACGGGGACAACCCCGCCGACGGTTCGGGCGGGAAGGGCGGTGGCCGCCCCAAGGTGCCCTACTGGCTCTCCCAGGTGCCCTACGCCCTGGTGCTGTCGGCGCTCGCGGCGGGGATCGTGGTGGTCGCCGCCGCCTACTTCAAGCGGGGTCCGGCGATCATCGCGGCGGCCCTGCTCCTCGCGGCCACCTTCAGGCTGGTGCTCCCCAAGGACTGGATCGGCCTGCTCGCGGTGCGTCGCAGATGGGTGGATCTGCTCACTCTGGTGGCGCTCGCGGTCCTTCTGATCGTCTTGGCCTGGGTGGCGCCGCAACTCTCCGCCTAGGCGTCGAATAAGCTTGATGTCGAGATACCGCGACACCGAACAAGCACCGCCTCCCGGGAGCACGGACACCGGGCGGGATCAGGTGATCGCCGCGGGCGCGGACCGGAACCGGCCACGAACCGGAACCGGGCCCCGCCTCACGAGGCGGTAGCGAGCACCGAAGGGACAGCCACACAGCCATGGCCAAGATCAAGGTCGAAAACCCCGTAGTCGAGCTCGACGGCGACGAGATGACCCGGATCATCTGGTCCTTCATCAAGGACCGCCTGATCCTCCCGTACCTCGACATCGACCTGAAGTACTACGACCTCGGTATCGAGGAGCGCGACCGCACCGACGACCAGGTCACCATCGACGCGGCCCACGCCATCAAGAAGTACGGCGTCGGCGTCAAGTGCGCCACCATCACCCCCGACGAGGCCCGCGTCGAGGAGTTCGGCCTGAAGAAGATGTGGCGGTCGCCCAACGGCACCATCCGCAACATCCTCGGCGGCGTCGTCTTCCGCGAGCCCATCATCTGTGAGAACGTGCCGCGCCTGGTCCCGGGCTGGACCAAGCCCGTCATCATCGGCCGCCACGCCCACGGCGACCAGTACAAGGCGACCGACTTCAAGGTCCCCGGCCCCGGCACGGTCACCATGACCTACACCCCGGCCGACGGCAGCCAGCCGGTCGAGTTCGACGTCGCGAACTTCCCCGAAGAGGGCGGCGTCGCGATGGGCATGTACAACTACCGCAAGTCCATCGAGGACTTCGCGCGGGCCAGCCTCAACTACGGCCTGGACCGGAACTACCCGGTCTACATGTCCACCAAGAACACCATCCTCAAGGCCTACGACGGCATGTTCAAGGACGTGTTCGAGGAGGTCTTCGAGAACGAGTTCAAGGAGAAGTTCGCCGCCGCGGGCATCACCTACGAGCACCGCCTCATCGACGACATGGTCGCCGCCGCGCTCAAGTGGGAGGGCGGCTACGTCTGGGCGTGCAAGAACTACGACGGTGACGTGCAGTCCGACACCGTCGCCCAGGGCTACGGCTCGCTGGGCCTCATGACCTCGGTCCTGCGCACCGCCGACGGCAGCGCCGTCGAGGCCGAGGCCGCCCACGGCACCGTGACCCGTCACTACCGCCAGCACCAGCAGGGCAAGCCCACCTCGACCAACCCGATCGCGTCCATCTTCGCGTGGACCCGCGGTCTGGAGCACCGGGGCAAGCTGGACAACACCCCGAAGGTCGTCGAGTTCGCGAACACCCTCGAGGACGTCGTCATCAAGACCGTCGAGGGCGGCCAGATGACGAAGGACCTGGCTCTGCTGGTCGGCTCCGAGCAGGAGTGGCTGACCACCGAGCAGTTCCTCGCCGCCCTGGACGAGAACCTGAGCAAGCGTCTCGCCTAGTGCCGGGACCCGTCGCACCGTCCTGAGCCGACGGTCGCGGTGAGACCTTGGCCACGCCCGGGCGTCCCCGTGAGGGGGCGCCCGGGCCTCGTCGTCTCCGGGGGTCGCCGCGAGGGGTCAAGACGCACGAAACGCGGTGTTCGCGGGGGTTCGGGGTCCCGGGGCGGCCGAAGTTCCCGGGTGTCTTTCCCGTGTTCGGGCCACATCCGGGCTCCGGTGGTGGGAGGATGACGGAGTGGAGAGGGGTCCTCCGGCGCCTGGTGCGACGTAGGACACGTGAACACGATTCGCCCCTTTCGCGAACTTTGACCTATTGTGGAGACACGCCGGTGAGAACCGGCAGGCCAGAGCGGGTTTTCGCCCCTCGGCCACCACGAGCCGACGTGCCGGCCGTGCGCCCGCTGGGGGGTAGGCGCGCACAGTACGGAACGTCACGAAGAAGGGCCCGTCACTCCGGTGACGGGCCCTTCGCTTTGCCCGGGCGATGCCCGGCCGTCAGTCCTCGATGGCCTCCTCGGGGATGACCTCACCGTTGCGCATGGCCTCGAACATCAGCTCGGACCTCCCCTCGTCCCACAGCACCACCGACCCCACACCGTCCAGCGTGGGGGTGCTGCCCACCGGCACGGCGGTCGTCTGGGTGCCGCCGCGCATCGCCAGCAGCATGCTGGCCAGGTGGCGCAGCTTGTCGCCCTCGTCGACCATGAACGTGTCCGTGCCCGCCAGCACCAGCGGCACCGACTTGAACGGGTTGAACATGGTCGAGGGGGCGCTGGCCTCCTGGATCAGCGCCGAGAAGAACTCGCGCTGGCGCTGGATGCGGTCCAGGTCGGCACGCGGGGTGGCGCGGGTACGCACGTAGCCCAGCGCGGTGCCGCCGTCCATCTCCTGGCAGCCCGCCTCGATGTCCAGACCCGCCTTCGGGTCGGCCATCGGCTCCTCCGGGCACAGCTCCACGCCGCCGACCGCGTCGACCAGGTCCACGAAACCGCCCATGCCGATCTCCACGTAGTGGTCGATCCGCACGCCCGAGGCCTGCTCGAAGCTCTGGACCAGCGGGGCCGGGCCGCCGCAGACCTCCTCGCCGTCCTCGCCGGTGCCGCACACCGAGTCGGCGAACGCGGTGTTGATCTTGTTGTCGGCGTAGCCGGGGATGGCCATGGGGACGTAGGAGTCGCGCGGCACGCTGACGATGGTCGGATCGCCGTCGCGCGGCATGTACAGCACCATGATCGTGTCGGTGCGGCGGCCCTCGGCGCGACCGGTGGCCAGGTCCCGGATCTGGTCGTCGTCCAGGCCGTCACGGCTGTCGGAACCGACGATCATGTACGTGGTGCCGGGCTGGCGGTCCGGGCGCCCCTCGTAGTCCTGGAGGGCGTCCACGCGCTGGAGCCGGGAGTCCGCCCACAGGTAGAAGGCCGTGGGGACCACCAGCAGCAGCACGAGGACCAGCACGGCGGTGGTGCGCGCCGTTTTCATGCGGCGCTCGCGGGCACGGCGCTGGTGACCGCGGCCGTCGTACTCGCGCCCGGCGCTGTGGGTGCGGCGCTTCTTCGGGCGCAGCGGGGGGACCTGGTCGGCCGGGGGGAGTCGGCGGGTCTCGCCCACCGACCTCTGCTCGGACTCGCGGGGCCGGTACAGCCGCTCGAACTCGTCCGGCCTGTCTGGGTCGCCCCCGCGCCGGAACACGCCCGCGCTGTCGTGTTCGCCGTTCGGGCCCGGCCCTTCCCGGTACCGTCGATCAGCCATCGATTCGCCTATCTGCTCCGTGCCCTGCGGCCCTCGGATGTGTCGTACGTCCCTTGTGATCGCTGACAGGGTAGTCGGGTTCTCCCCGATCTCCTCCGGCGCCCGGGGTCATCCCCGGCGGGAGGCCCCGTCCGAGGGCACCAGGGCGCGTATCCGGGGCGGGGGCCAGCCGCGCCCCGTGAACGCCTCCCGGACCGCCGACCCCAGCCCGGCCACCCGGCCCTCGGGGACCAGGGCGAACGCGGTCCCGGCCCACCCGGTGCGGCGGGCGCCGCGCGCACCGGCCCGGGCTGCGGTCTCCACCGCCAGCTCCACGGCGGGAAGGCGCAGGCCGAAACCGCGCAGGGACAGGTGGGACGCGGACAGGACCGGTCCCGTCTCCGCCGCGCGCCCCGCGCGCAGCAGGCCCACCGCCGCGTTGAGCCGGTGCACCTCGGTCACGGCGTACTCCACACGTTGGCGCAGCGCGGGGTTCTGGAGGCGGCGCAGCGCGGCGGGCAGGTCCTGGACGGAGCGCAGCGGGCCGAGGACCTCCTGGGCGCGGGCCAGCTCCGCGGCGCGCGGCGGGCGCGGGTCGCGCCGGGGCAGGGCGCCGGTCTCCACGACCACCAGACGCTGTCCGGCGGCCTCCAGGTCGAAGGGCAGCACCGTGGTGCGGCCGCTGCCGAGGTTGGCCCGCACCGCGTGCCCGGCGCGGGCGGCCAGCACCACGGCCTGGTCGACGCCGCCGCCCGTGGGGCGGTCGGCGCCCGCGAGGTCGGCGAGCGCCAGGGACACCGCCGCCCCGACCGCCGCCGCGTACCCCAGGGAGGCGTGTTCGGGCAGGCCCGACCCGATGAGGACGCGAACGCCCCTCCCAGGCGCCAGGAGACCGCCCTCGCGGGCGTCGGCCACGGCACGGGCGACCGCGCGGGCGGCGGGGCTACGCGCTCCCAGGCGGCCGTCGGGCGTCGCGACGTGCGCGCGTCTGCCGGGAGCGGTGCCCAGCGCCACCGTGACTCCCCAGGGCAGGGCGACGAAGAGGGCCGCCCCGCCGCTGGCCGCCGTGTGCTCGCCCATGAGGGCGAGCCGCCCCGGGGCGTGCCACACCCCCTCGGGGGCGGTGCCGAACCGCCGGGCGTACCCGTCCCGCAGGTCCGCGTCGGACGGCGCCTCGGGCCAGTCCCCGACCGGCCCCCGAGCACGAGCCCCCAACACCGCGCGCACCCGTGCCCCGGTGACCCCCACGTTCCGCCCCCGCTCTCCTCGGTGATCTCCGTGTCCCAGTCTGCCCGCATCTCGGCACCGGGCTGGCGTGGGGCTTTCGTCCCGAGGGGTCCCCGACGCTAGGGTTGCGGACCCGGTCAGCGATCCGGGAGACGGGGGCGAATCGCGGGAACGAGGCGTCAGGAGCGGCGCCGTGCCGCCGTCGACCCGTTCCTCGACAGGGCGACCCACCCGCGCCGCAGCGCCAGCGGAGACACAAGAAGGAAGACCATGCCTCCACTCTCCGAACGGGCCCTGGACACGGCCCAGCGTTACCGGAACTCGGCGATGGACGGTTACTGGGGGCTGCGGCGCCGGTACCCGTCGGTCGACCACCTGGTGCGCGCCTACGAGCGCTACTCGGACCGCAACGGCACCCAGTTGGCGGGTGCGGTCACGTACTTCACGTTCCTGTCCTTCTTCCCGCTCATGGCGCTGGCCTTCGCGGTGGTCGGCTTCCTCGCCAACCAGCAGGTGGAGCTGACCTCCTACCTGGAACGGGCGCTGGACGACGTCCTGCCGGGGCTGTCGCAGCAGCTGCCGATGGACCAGATCGCGCGGGCCCGGGTGGGCGCGAGCGTGGTCGGTCTACTCGGCCTGTTGTACGCGGGGCTGAACTCGGTGTGGTCGCTGCGCCAGGCCCTGCACGCGATCTGGTTGAAGAGCTTCCGGCAGGGCCCGAACTTCGTGCTGCGCAAGCTCGGCGACCTGCTGGTCATGCTGGGGTTGGGCGGGGCGCTGCTGTTCACGGTGGCCTTCACGAGCTTCATGCAGACGGCCACGGTCTGGCTGCTCTCGCTGGTGGGGTTGGACGGGTCGCTGGTGGCGAACCTGGCGTTGCGGGCGCTGGCCCTGGTGATCGCGATCGCGGTGAACATGTGCGTGTTCGTGTTCATCTTCTCGGTGCTGTCGGGTGACGGGGGTCCCTCGGCGCCGATGTGGCGGGGCGCGCTGCTGGGAGCGGTGGCCTTCGAGGTTCTGAAGTACGCGGCTGCGCTGTTGCTGGCGGGGACGCTGGGGAATCCGGTGTACGCGTCCTTCGCGGTGCTGGTGGGGCTGCTGGTGTGGATCAACCTGGTGATCAGGGTGGTGCTGTTCAGCGCCGCGTGGACCGCGACCTGGCTCGCGGTGCCGCCGCCGTACACCGGGTCCCTGACACCGCCGGAGGAGAGCGGGATGGACTGGACGCGCCCGCGGCCGGTCCTGCGCCCGAGTCCGGAGGCGCTGGCCGAGCGCCGTCTGGCCCAGAGGCTGCTCTCCCTCGGGTTGGCGCTGGTGGGGGCGGCGCTCGCGGCGGGGGTCGCGGCCGTGGCCTCGCGTTCGCGTCGCTGATCGCCAAGGAATCGGAAAGCGATCGGAAAGAACTCGTATTTTACTGTGGGTCGATTCCGTATGCGCGCGGTGTGAGACGGGTAGTCCTCCTCTGTCCCGGATGACCGGTTCGCCGGGGCTAGCGGTGCGTCGGTGGCAACGGCTGTCCCCTCACCTGGAGGTTAGATGGGAATCGCATTCAATTCGTCCGAACGCGCGACGCTCGGAGTCGAGTGGGAACTCCAACTCGTCGACCGGCACAGTCGTCATCTGCGACAGGAGGCGAGCGCGCTCCTCGCCGAACTCCCCGACCTCAGCAGTGAGGCCGCGATCCCCCCGCTGCGGCACGAACTGATGCAGTCCCAGGTGGAGGTGGTGACCGGGATCTGCGAGACGGTCGAGGAGGCCAGGGACGACCTCGGCCGCAGCGTGGCGCGGATGCGGGAGGTGCTGGAACCCCGCGGTGCCACGCTGACCTGTTCGGGTACGCACCCGATCGACCACTGGCGGGACCAGCAGTTCAGCCCGGGGGAGCGGTACGGCGAGCTGGTCGACCAGATGCAGTGGGTGGCCCGCAGGATCTTGACCTGCGGCGTCCATGTGCACGTGGGGGTGCGCAGTCAGGAGAAGGCCATTCCCATCGTGAACGCGCTTGCGAAGTATCTCCCGCATTTTCTTGCTTTGAGTGCTTCTAGCCCCTTTTGGGGTGGTCATGACACGGGACTGGCCTCCGCGCGCTCCGTGGTCTTCGGTGCCCTTCCGACCTCGGGGCCGCCGCCGAACCTCACCGGGTGGCCCGCTTTCGAGGATTACCTCGAAACCCTCCTGAATGCGGGTACCATCGCCTCTATCAAGGAAGTCTGGTGGGACATCCGTCCGCACCCGGATTTCGGCACCATCGAGATCCGGATGTTCGACGGGATTCCCACCTTGCGCGAGGTGGGGATGGCCGCCGCTCTCTCCCAGTGTCTGGTGGAGCTGTTCGACCACCAGCTCGACCGCGGGTACAGCTTGCCGAGCCCGCCGAACTGGGTGGTGAAGGACAACAAGTGGCGGGCCACCCGCTACGGGCTCGACGCTCGTGTCATCACGGACGCACACGGAACCACCGTTCCGATCCGCGACGACCTCCACGAGCTGGTCCGCGAACTGGCGCCGGTCGCCACCCGTCTGGGCTGCGCGGATGACCTGGACACGGTCTCCGAGATCCTGGACAAGGGAGCCTCCTACGAGCGCCAACGGGCGGTAGTCGCCGACGGCGGATCGCTCCGGGACGTCGTGGACCTGCTCTCCGCCGAGTTCGAGGGGGACCCCGCCCGCGCGGCATTTGTCGGCGCGCGATGAGTAGTGACGAAATGGGGACCCTCGCATGCAGGGACGTGACCTGCCGGAGCAGTTGACGGCTTTTCTGGCGCGCCATGAGCGGGAGCTCACGGGATTCCGCCGGGACCTGCACATGCACCCGGAGCTGGCCTTCGCCGAACACCGCACCACGGGCCGCCTGGCCGAACGCCTGCGCCGGGCGGGGCTGACCCCCCAGGCCCTGCCCCAGGGCACCGGCCTCATCTGTGACATCGGCGACGGCCCCGGCCCCATGGTCGCCCTGCGCGCCGACATCGACGCGCTGCCCCTCACCGACGAGAAGGACGTCCCCTACCGCTCCACCGTCCCCGGCGTCGCCCACGCCTGCGGACACGACGTGCACACCACGGTCCTGCTGGCCGCGGGGATCTTCCTCGCCCAGCAGGACCGGGCGGGCGCGCTGCCCGGCCGGGTCCGCCTCCTGTTCCAGCCCGCCGAGGAACTCCCCGGCGGGGCGGTCGAGGTCGTCAGGGCCGGCGGCATGGAGGGCGTGGACCGGGTCTTCGCCCTGCACTGCGACCCCCGCCAGATGGTCGGCAAGGTGGGGCTGCGCACCGGCGGCATCACCGCCGCCTGCGACCAGATCATGGTGCGCCTGTCCGGCCCGGGCGGGCACACCGCGCGACCGCACCTGACCTCCGACCTCGTGTACGCGCTCGGCAAGATCGTCACCGAGCTGCCCGCGGCGCTGTCCCGCAGGGTCGATCCCCGGGCCGGGTTCAGCCTGGTGTGGGGGCGGATCAGCGCGGGCTCGGCGCCCAACGTCATCCCCGATGACGCGGTCGCCGAGGGCACCGTGCGCTGCCTGGACGACGAGGCCTGGCACTCCGCCCCGGACATCCTCAAGGGGCTGGTGGAGTCGGTCGCCTCCGCCTACGGGGCCGACGCCGAGGTCACCTACCGCAGGGGCGTGCCGCCCACCATCAACGAGTCCCGCAGCGTGGAGATCCTGCGCGAGGCCACCACCACGGCCCTGGGAGCGGAGGCGGTCACGCCGACCCCGCAGAGTCTGGGCGGGGAGGACTTCGCCTGGTACCTGGAGCACGCGCCCGGTGCCCTGGCCCGCCTGGGCACCCACTCCCCGGACTGGGACGGCGACATGCTCGACCTGCACCGGGGCACCTTCGACGCCGACGAGCGGGCCATCGGGGTGGGCACCCGCCTCATGGTGACCACCGCGCTCACCTCGTTGTGGGAGGACGCCCCCGGTGGCGTGCGCGCCGACACCCAGGCCCTGGCCTGAGGCCCTGACCGGACCGGCGCCGCCCCCCCCGGGGCGGCGCCGACGGGGCCTCCCGGTCCGCCCGCTGACGGCTTCTACCGGATCGTCGGCAACTTCGTGGCGCCGTGTCGGGTGACCTCCCCACCTGGTGGCATCCTGAACGGATGAACCAGCCACTCACCATCGAACAGATCCGCCGGGCGCCCAAGGTGCTCCTCCACGACCACCTCGACGGCGGGCTGCGCCCGTCCACGGTGGTCGAGCTCGCGCGGGAGGCGGGCTACCGGGACCTGCCCACCTACGACCCCGCCGAGCTGGGGCGTTGGTTCCGTGACGCGTCGGACTCCGGGTCGCTGGAGCTCTACCTGGAGACCTTCGCCCACACCACGGCGGTCATGCAGAGCCGCGACGCCCTGGTGAGGGTGGCGGCGGAGGCGGCCGAGGACCTGGCCGCAGACGGCGTGGTCTACGCCGAGCAGAGGTACGCCCCCGAGCAGCACCTGGAGGGCGGGCTCACCCTGGAGGAGGTCGTGGAGGCCGTCCAGGAGGGGCTCGAACTGGGGCAGAAGCGCGCCGCCGACGCGGGTCGGAGCATCCGCACCGGCCAGCTGGTGACCGCCATGCGCCACGCGGCCCGTTCGTCGGAGATCGCGGAGCTGGCGGTGCGCTACCGCGACGCCGGGGTCAGCGGCTTCGACATCGCGGGCGCCGAGGCGGGCAACCCGCCCACCCGCCACCTGGACGCCTTCGAGTACCTGCGCCGGGAGAACTTCCACTTCACCATCCACGCGGGTGAGGCGTTCGGGCTGCCCTCCATCTGGGAGGCGCTCCAGTGGTGCGGCTGTGACCGGCTCGGCCACGGCGTGCGCATCATCGACGACATCACCTCCAACGAGAGCGGTGTCCCGGTGCTCGGGCGCCTGGCCCAGTACGTGAGGGACAAGCGCGTGCCGCTGGAGATGTGCCCGAGCTCCAACGTGCAGACCGGCGCGGCCGACTCCATCGCGGACCACCCGATCGGCCTCCTGCGCGACCTGCGCTTCCGGGTCACGGTCAACACGGACAACCGCCTCCAGAGCGGGGTCACCCTGTCGGAGGAGTTCGCCAAGCTGAGCGAGGCCTTCGGCTACGACTGGGACGACCTCCAGTGGTTCACGGTGAACGCCATGAAGTCGGCCTTCCTGCCGTTCGACGAGCGCCTGGCGCTGATCAACGGGACCATCAAGCCGGGCTTCGCGCAGCTGAAGTGGGCGACGCACTGATGGCCCGTTCGGCCGGGGACACGACCACGCACTACTCCACGTCCTCCCGGGTGATGGCGGTCGCGTGGGTGGTCGTGGCGGTCCTGTTGCTGCTGGACCTGGTGCTGCGCGGCCAGGACCGGATGGCGTGGATCGCCGGGGCCGTCCTGGTGTTCAGCGTCGCCGCGGTCTACACGGCCTGGCTGCGCCCCCGGGTGGTCTCCACCGAACGCGGCATCCGGATGGTCAACCCCCTGCGGGAGACCTTCGTGCCGTGGGCGGCCGTGCTGTGGGTGGACGTGGTGGACGTGTTGCGGGTGCACACCCCGGACGGGGTCTACCGGTCCTGGCCGTTGCGCGAGACGAAGCGGGCGAGGGTGCGGGAGAACATGCGCCGGGAGTCGGGCTACCTGGACCCCGACGACGACAAGGACCCGGAGCGGATGCGCCCGGTGGACCTGGTCGCCCGTGAGCTGCGCCGGGACGCCGAGCGGTACAAGGCGCGTCCGCTGAGCGGCCCCATCCGCGAGGTCGACGAGGAGGGTCCGGCCGCGCTGGGAGCCGAGGAGCACCCGCAGACCATGGTGCCGGTCGAGGTCATCGTGGTCCTGGGCGTGCCGCTGCTCCTGCTGGTCGCGGTGCTGTTCCTGGCGTGAACCCGCGCCGGGCGCGGGGTTGACGCGACCCCCACGATTCTGGTTAGGTTAGGCATGCCTAAGGGGAAACGTTCCGGGTGGGCGGGCTTCGCGCGGATGGCCACCCACCCGGACCTCTCCCCAGGGCGACGCGCGCGGTTCAACTGAATATCGGGAAGAGAAGGTGCCGCCAGCGCCAGTCCAACGGGGTCTGCGGGGACTCCGGGCGCGGTGCGGCACCGGGGAAAGCACCGCCTCCGACCGGGTCCACGGCCGGTACCGTCCATCCCAGGCCTCGGGATGTACGCTCGCCACGCCGGTACCGACCGCCCGGACCCGGTCGGAGGTGCCCCAGCACACGTGCCTTCGGGCACGGAGAAGCCCGGCCTCGGCCGGGCTTCGTGCTGTTCGCGCCGGTCTTTCGCGCCGGTCCGTCGGTGCGGCCCCGGCCGCGTCCCGTTCCCTCAGGCCGCGTCGACCACGCGGTGGAGCAGCTCGCCGAGACGGCGGGCCCGATGTTCGACGACCTCCAACGCGCGCTCCTGCTCGAAGGGGTCCAGCACCGCGCCCACGGCGTCGTTGCTGACGATCGACAGCCCCAGCACCTCGGCGCCCATCTCCACCGCGGCGATCGCCTCCAGGGCGATCGACCGCCCCACCACGTCGGCGCCCGCCTGGCGCAGCACCTTCAGCTCCGACGGGGTCTGGAGCTGTGGACCGGTCGTGGACACGTACACGCCCTCGGCCAGCGTCACGTCCACCTCGTGGATGATCGCCCGCAGCCGCTCGCTGTAGGTCCGGGTCAGGTCGACGAAGTCCGGACCGGCCAGCGGCGAGGTCGCGGTGAGGTTCACGTGGTCGCGCAGGACCACCGGCTGACCCGGCTGGAAGTCGGTGCGCAGGGACCCGGCCGAACCGGTGAGCACCGCGACCCGGGCGCCGGCGGCGATCCCGGTGCGCACGGCGTGCACGGCCGTCATCGGGCCCCAGCCCTCGTACAGGTGGACGCGTCCCACGAACACGACCACGCGCTTGTCGCCCACCCACATGCTGCGGACCCGCCCGCTGTGCCCCTCCGCCGTGGGCCGAACGAATCCGGGCAGTTCGGTCGCGTCGATCTCGATGTCGGGCGTGCCCAGCGCGTCCGCGGCGCCCGCCCAGCCGGAGCCGAGCACCACCAGTGCGTCGAAGCTGTCGGCGCCGGCGCGGGCCAACAGCTCCTTTGCCGCGGAGTCCGCCAGTTGCTTCGCCTCGCCCGTGGTCCGGGGCGGCTGCTCTGATTCGCTCACAAGTCGGATACTACCGCTCTGTAGTCAGTTGATCCCGGACCGCAACGCTGGGTGGCCGTAGGGCGGAATGTACGTGTCACCGCCGGTGCGCCGGGCACCCCGGCCCACGTGTCCTTCGTCGCATTCTCGGAGCCCGGGAGGGGTCCCGACGGGCCCCGCACCCCGCCCGGCCACCCACTGACCGGGGGCGGCTGCGGTCATCGACACCCGGCATGGCGGACAATGGACGTAAGCGAGAGAACCAGGTGGTCGCCCCGCCGTGTCCCGACACCGCCCCGGACCGGGTACGGCAGGGCCGCACCGCCCATAGAGGGAGTGAAGCAGCGTGACGAAGGTCGTGATCATCGGTGGCGGGCCCGGGGGCTATGAGCCGGCGTTGGTCGCCGCGCAGTTGGGCGCGGACGTGACCGTGGTGGAGCGCGACGGGATCGGCGGCTCCTGCGTCCTCACCGACTGCGTCCCCTCCAAGAGCCTGATCGCCACGTCCACCCGCACCACGTACGTACGCGAGTCCGCCAGCCTGGGTATCCACATCCCGGAGACCGAGGACCACAAGGAGGCCGTCCGGGTCGACATCGACCAGATCAACGGGCGGATCAAGCGCCTGGCCCAGGCACAGTCCGACGACACCCGCGCCCGCCTGGTCAAGGAGGGCGTCGAGGTCGTCATCGGTGAGGCCCGACTGGTCGACCCGCACATCGTCGCCGTGGGGGAGCGCCGCATCCGCGCGGACGTCGTGCTCATCGCCACCGGCGCCCACCCCCGCGAACTGCCCACCGCCAAACCGGACGGCGAGCGCATCCTGACCTGGCGCCACCTCTACGACCTGGAGGAGCTCCCGGAGAAGCTCATCGTGGTCGGCTCCGGCGTCACCGGCGCCGAGTTCGCCAGCGCCTACCAGGCCCTGGGTTCGGACGTCACCCTGGTGTCCTCCCGTGAGCTCGTCATGCCCACGCAGGACTCCGACGCCGCGGAGGTGCTGGAGGAGGTGTTCATGCGGCGCGGCATGACGGTGCTCAGCCAGACCCGCGCCGAGTCGGTCGTGCGCACCGAGGACGGCGTCCGGGTGACCCTGTCCGACGGCCGCACCGTCGACGGCAGCCACTGCCTGATGACCGTCGGCATGATCCCCAACACCGAGGGCCTGGGCCTGGAGGAGGCCGGGGTCCGCCTCAACAAGGGCGGGTTCGTCGAGGTCGACCGGGTCTCCCGGACCACCGTGCCCGGCGTCTACGCGGCGGGCGACTGCACCGGCGTGAACATGCTGGCCTCCGTCGCCGCCATGCAGGGCCGCATCGCCATGTGGCACGCGCTCGGCGAGGCCGTGTCCCCGCTCCAGCTGTCCACCGTCGCCTCCACCGTGTTCACCCACCCCGAGCTGGCGGCGGTCGGCGCCAGCGAGGACGACGTGCGCAGCGGCCGGATCGACGGCCGCACGGTCACCCTGCCGCTGAACACCAACCCGCGCGCCAAGATGAACCAGGTCAAGGACGGCTTCGTCAAGCTCATCTGCCGTCAGCACACCGGGATCGTGCTCGGCGGCGTCATCGTCGGCCCGCGCGCCAGCGAGCTCATCCTCGGTGTGTCCATCGCCGTGCAGCAGCGCCTGACGGTCGACGACATCGCGCACACCTTCTCCGTGTACCCGTCGCTGTCGGGCAGCGTCACCGAGGCCGCCCGCTCCCTCATGCTGGCCTCCCCGGAGTAGAGGGCCCGGCCGCAGACCGGGCCGCCCGCCGTGTGGGTACGTGGGGCACACGGCGGGCCCGTCTCCTTACCCGTCCTTGACAGCGCCCGGAATACCGTTCCGGGGTGATCTGTCCGAAGTGCCAAAGCCAGATGCGTACCTACGACCGCCAGGGCGTCCACATCGACCGGTGTGACGGCTGCCAGGGGATCTTCCTGGACCGGGGCGAGCTGGAGCGCGTGGTCTCCGCCGAACAGCGCCACTACGGCGCCGTTCCGCCCGACCCGCAGGCGCCCCCGCCCCACCCCGGCCACCACCCCGGCCAGCGCCGCGCCTACCCCGACTCCCCGCGCGGCTACGGCGGCCACGGAGGCTACTCCGACTCGCCGCCCGCCTACCGGGGCTACAACGACTCGCCCCGCCCCTACCGGCGCCGCCGCAAGAGCTTCCTCGAACAGCTCTTCGACTGACCTCTGGAGTGAGGGCCGTGCACCCGCTCATCTGTACACACTGCGGGGAGTGGGACGGGCGACCGGACACGGGAGCGGGGGAGCACGTGCTCCGCTGCGCCTCGTGCGGGCTGACCCGCCCCTTCCTGCGGCTGCCGCTCCTGTGCGTCACGGGACCCAGCGGCACCGGGAAGTCCACCGTGGCGCGCGAACTCCTGGCGCGCCTGGCGGACCGCTTCGTGGTGCTCGAACAGGACCTGCTCTGGGTGGGCGGCCTGCGCGACCCCGCCGACGACCACCGCCTGTTCCGCTCGACCTGGCTGCGCACCGCCGCCATGGTGCAGCAGAGCGGGCGGCCCGTCGTGCTCTGCGGGACGGTGGCCCCGCCCGAACTGGAGCACCTGCCCGAACGCGCCCTCTTCTCGGGAACCCACTACCTGGCGCTCACCTGCGACCCGGACGTGCTCGCCGAACGCCTGCGCGGGCGCCCCGGGTGGCGCGGATGGGACGAGGCCCGCATCGCCGAGACCCTCGACCACCAGGACTGGCTCACCGCCGAGGCCGGGCGGCTGCTGCCGCCCGTCACCCTGCTCGACACCACCGCCACCGCGCCGCCCGAGACCGCCGAGGCGGTCCGGCGCTGGGCGGAGGGCGTCCACCCCGGCCCGGCCACCCCGGCGCCGTCCCTCAGCGGTCCTTGAAGTACCGGAACAGGTGCTCCTCACGCACCCGGCACACGGCCGCCACCGCCCCGGCCAGCGCCGCGGCCCCCGCCGCCACGGCCGTCGGGGCGCTCACCGCGAGGGTCTCCCAGGGGTCGGCCGGGTTGCCCAGCCGCACCGCGACCGCCAGGGCGCACCCCACCAGGAGCAGACCGGCGACCGCCCACAGCAGCGTCTCCAGGGAGGTCTGCACGAGCAGGGCCCGGCGCGACACCCCCACGTGCAGTGCCGACGCCAGCTCCAGGCGCCGTAGCCGCACCGCCGTGAACCCGAGCACGAACCCGACCAGCACGGCGGCGGGCGCGGCGAACCGCGTGGTCCGCTCCGCGAAGGCGGCCGCCCCGTCGAACCCGGCTCCCAACGTCGTGTTCAACTGGCCCACGTTGACCGACGCCGCCGGGTCCGCTCCCGTGCGCACCGCCCACATGAGCAGCTCGTCCGCGCGGTCCGTGGGCGGGCGGGTGTCGGCCCAGCACTCGGAGTAGGTCCCCTCCGCCCGTTCTGGCACCAGCACGGCGTAGCGCAGCCGCGAGTCGCGGCCGTCGTCGGGATAGGGGAACACCCCGGCCACCGTCATGGGTCCGGCGTCGGTACCGAACTCCTGGCCGGGCCCCACACCGAGGAGTTCGGCGGTGTACTCCGACACCCACACCCCGGCGGCCGACTCCGCGCGGGTCCCCAGCACCCCCGCCATGCCGGTCGTCACCTCGTAGACCGGGACGGGGTTGTCGGGCATCACGGCGAGGGTCAGGGCGGTCCCCTCGGACAGGGCGCCCGACGCGCTGACACCCGGAACCCCGGCCAGGGCCTCGCACGGGACGCCGTCCACGGAGTCCTCGGTGGTGAGCACCCGCACGGAGGCCCCCGCCGCGACATAGGCGGCGGCGTCCCGGTGCAGGTCCACCACGGAGCGGGCGTCCGCCACGGCCAGGGCGCCCACCGCCGCCGCGAGCGCCAGGGCGTAGGGAGCGGCGCGGGCGGTCCCCGAGCGCACGTTGCGCCACACCTCCACGAGCAGGTCAGAGGGCCTCACCGCGCACCACCCCCAGAGCAGCGGAGTGCAGGTCGATGACGTCCGTGCACGCCGCACGCGTGTGCGGGTCGTGGGTGGCGATCACCACGATCGCGCCCGCCCCGGCGATCCCGCCCAGGGTCGCGTTGACCGTCTCGGCGGTGCGCGGGTCCAGCTGCGCGGTGGGCTCGTCCACCAACAGCAGGTCGGGCGCCGAACACACCGCCCGGGAGAGCATCAGGCGCTGGGCCTCACCTCCCGACAGCTGGCGGAACGGCCGGTCGGCCACCTCGGTCAGGCGGAAGTCCGCCATCACCGCGCGAGCGCGCTCCTCGGCCTCGGCGCGCGCGGTCCCCCGGGCCAGGAGCGGCAGGACCACGTGGTCCAGCGCGGTGCGTCCCGGAACCCCGTGCGGATTCTGGAACACCCACCCCGTACGCTCCACACCCGTGGCGCGTACCTGCCCGCCGGTCGGCTCCACCCAGCCCGCGAGGATCGACAACAGGGTGGACTTGCCGCAGCCCGAGGGGCCGCACAGGCCGGTGATCCGCCCCGGCCGCAGCTCGAAGGAGAGGTCCTCGAAGAGCACCGGGTGGCCCGGGAAGGCGTGCGAGAGGCCGCTGACGACCACCGAGGCGCTCACACGCCCTCCCCGGGGCAGTCGGTGGCGCTCTGGGCGGGCCCCAGGTCCACCCGGTCCGGCAGGTCGCCGTCGGCGGCGGGTACCACCACCGCGCCGCCCAACGACGAGCCGACCACCCGCACCGCGTACAGGGTGCCGCCGGACTCCAGACAGCTCGCACCCTCGGCGGTCCCCACCAGGGAGCCCGGGGGAACGGTGAACGCGTCGACCGCCTCGGCCAGCTCCAGGGAACCGTTGACCGGCTCCTCCTCGCCCTGTTGGGCGCTCCGCACGGCGGGTGTGCCCGCCAGCTCGCGGAGGAACTCCGCGTCGTCGACGAGGCCGTCCTCGTCCACGGGGCCGGTCACTCCGGCAACGGTCAGCAACCGGTCGCCGGTGAGGGGCGACTCGGGCACCGACTCCAGCTGGGCGGACTCCAGCACACCGGGCACCTCGGCGTAGGCCCCGCCCGCGCTCACCGAGGAGCCCGGCTGGACGGCACAGGAGTCCACGGCCACCTCGGAGGACGGCATCCACACCACGTCCTCGCGGGACAGGCGGCCGTCCGGGTGGCGGACTCCGGCGTCCTTGAACAGCGAGCGCACCGCCCGAGCCGTCTGCCAGCCGTACACCCCGTCGACCGAGGTGGAGTAGCCCAGGCGGTCGAGCTCCTTCTGAAGGGCGCGCACGTCCGCTCCCCGGTGCCCCTGGCCCAGGTCCCGGTAGAGCGGCAGGGAGGTGGCCAGCCCGACGACCGGAGCGTCGTCCACCCGGGCCAGCACCGCGCCCGACTCCAGGGCGGCGCCGGGCACGCACGACGACGCCGTCACCGTGCCGCTCCGGCCGAAGACCAGGTCGAGCGCGGGCGCCACGTTCAGGGCGACCCGCACGTTCCGCTCGTCGGTGAACGCCTCGGCCACCACCGGAGCGGAGTCCAGTTCGGTGGCCGAGGCCAGGTCGGAGGGCGGATCTGCGGGGCGCAGCAGGAAACCGGCGGTGCCGCCGGTGGTGAGCAGGAGCAGCGCCGCCAGCAGCGTGGTCCCACTGGGTCGGATCTTCACGGAGCGTCCTCGGTGGATCGGGGTCAGTTCTCGAACGCGAACTCGACGTCGCTGAGTGCCAGGCAGTCGGCGAACTCGGGGTGCTCGGGGTCGGCCTCGCCGCTCAGGAAGCCGCCGAAGAGGTCGGCCTCGAACGCGGCCGTCGTGTAGCCCTCCTCGGCGGCGCCCTTCTCGACCAGGCAGTCCACGGCGCTCTGGTAGGTCTCCAGCTCGGACTCGTCGCCCTCGGGTTCGCCCTCGGTGACGACGTCCTCCTCCACCGCGTCCTCCGCCGAGGCACCGGGCGACTCGTCGGCGGCGGGGTCGGCGTCGTCGCCGGAGGCGGTGCAGGCGGACAGGAGGAGGGTGCCGGTGGTCAGGAGCAGGGCGGCGAGGAGCGTCGGGTTCCGTTCGGGCATGGTGTCCACCTTCGGTGTCAGGGTGTTCTGGGTCGTGGGTTCGGGAGGGATGCCCGGATGGGGCTCGCGGGTGCGGGGGGTCAGTCCGCGACGCTGATGTGGATACCGCCGGACTCCAGGCAGTCCTGGACCTCGGGGTCGGTGACGTCGAAGGGGCCGTCCTGGAAGTCGGAGTCGGAGGCCCGCTCCAGGTCCTCGTCGAAGCGCTCGGCGGTGTAGTCGGCGTCGACCACCCCGACACGCACCAGGCAGTCGGCGACGACCTCGGAGGGGTCGCGCCCGTCGGGGTTGTTGACCTGCATGTTGAACGCGGCCTCGATGCTGGCGATGGTGCCCTCGGCGCACTCGTTTCCCTGCTCGAAGTACGCCTCGGCGGCATCGTCGTCATCGGGGAGGTGCGCGGGCTCGCGCGCGTAGAGGCCGTTGGGCTGTTTGGTGTGCACCTCGTCCACACCGGCCCCCTCCATGCACTCGGCGTAGCGGCTGTGCGCTTCCTCGTAGTCCTGCTCGCTGATGCCGCCACTCTCCAGGGCGCGCTCGAACACGCCGCGCTCGAAGTCGTTCTCCGCGTCGTCGCGGAACTCCTCGAAGACGTTCATGAGTGCCGTGTTCGCGGTGTCCTCGTCGTCGTTATCCGATGCTGTGCAACCGGATAGCAGAATGAACGAAAGGGACGCGAAAAAGACAGCACGAAGGAAAGGTATGGGCGTCACTCTGGCTCCTTTCAGAAAAGGTGTATCATCGGTGTTCTGGTCGTCTTCGGGCGGCCGGTGGGGCGGGACCGAGCGAATTGCGCTCGCTCGGTCCCGCCTGTCATGCGGTGTGTGCCCTCATGGGCTGGTCAGACCGTCAACGGAGGATGTCCCAGCCGGCCTTGCGCGGCGTGGCGCCCTGCCCGCCCCGGGCCACGGCCTGGGAGCGCTGGGTCGCCCAGGCCGTCTGGACGTAGACCCTTCCGTGCTGGGCCCAGGAACGGCCCTGCTTGCAGCTGGTGGTGACGGTGCCGGCCATCGAGCGGCTGGCGCTCAGCGAGGTGTAGCCGTAGCAGGAGGCGGCTCCGACCTCTCCGCTCGCGGGAGCGGTGCTGGCGGCCGCCGGGGCGACGGCGGTGAACCCTCCGCCGAGGACGAGCAGGGAGCTGAGGAGGAGCCCCGCCGCGCGCTTGGACGCCGTCGTCCGGGTGGGGGTCCCGTTCGTTTCGGACATGCCTTGCCTTTCTCTGGAAAATGTGCGTGGTTGGTCCTGCCATTCTTTTATACGAACTTCCTCTTGAGGGGGCAAGCGGGATTTTTCGGGTCCCGGCTCCGGGTATCGCTGTCAGTTACTCAAAGATTTGTGGAATGTGGTTTCGATGTGTGCTGAAAAGGGGTCGTGGCTGGGGTTCCCGGTCTCCGGTCGAAGGTCTATTCGAAGGATGGATCATTACCGTGTGTAGTGGGTTGGCCGTATGTGGTCACGCAGAGGGATTACGTCCTCGTACTCGGACACGCTTCGTGACCGGCGCCGTCGCCGCTCCCAGGGCCACGGCCGCCGCGACCAGGCCGCCCAGGACACCCGACAGGAGTGGCCACGGGACCACCAGGGGCCACACCGGGTCGTGGAAGCCCGGTGCGAGGTTCTCACCGACCACCACGGCCGTACCGACCGCCAGCCCCGCCACCGACCCGGCCAGTACGCCGAGCACCGCGAGGACCCCGCTCCGGGCCGCGCCCAGTTGGCGGTCCGTCCGGGGGGAGGCGCCCACCACCAGGAGCGTCCGCCGCTCCGACCGGGCGTCCTCGGCGGCCAACCGGGTCGCCACCAGGCAGGCACCGACCGCCACGAGGGCGGCGAGCGCCAGCAGCGCGTGGGTCCGCCGGGCGCGCGGTGACGCGTACGGCTCCTCCACCGACAGGTCGGCAGCGGCGGCCTCGCGCACCGCGCTCCGGGCGCCCTCCACCGCCTCGGGGGAGGGGCGGCCCACAGCGGGCGCGACCAGCCCCACGGTCCGGACCTCCTGGCCGCGCTCGGCCGCGAGCGAGGGCGGGACGATCAGTCCGTACCCGGTGCCGGGCCACTCCACCGCGACGGCGTCCCGCACGAGCACGTCGGCGTCCGGGGCCGGGCCGGTCGGTTCTTCCGAGTCCTCCACGGCCGGGACTCCCTCCGCGTCGATCCCGAGACCGGCGTCCGGTCCTGGGTTCCCGGTGGTACCGCCGGGCACGTCCCCGCCGTCGTCCCCCGGGTCGCCGGTGTCCCCGACGACCGAGCCGCCGTCCTCGCCGCGCGACTCCCCGAAGGTCCACGTCCCCTCCCCGGGCGGAGCGATCTCCACCCGGGCCCCGCCGTCGGTCCACAGCCCCGCGTCACGGGTCACCACCACACGTCCGTCCGCCAGCGCGTCGGCGGCCCTCCGCGCGCCGGGCAGATCCAGCGCGCGCACCAGGGAGCCGTCGTCCACCAGCGCGTTGTCCCAGCCGCCGGTCGGCCACGACGTGCCCAGAGCGAGACCGAAGCCGTCCAACGCGCAGTTCGGTTCCCCCTGGAGCAGCCCCTCGGGCACCGGCTCCGTCCTCGTTCCCGGGGGCGGCGTCACCGCCCACTCCGGGCAGGGGCGGTTCGGGTCCGGCAACGGTCGCCACCGCCGGTCCGGAGCCAGCATCCGCACGGGGACGACCTCCTCGGCGCCCAGCTCCGCGCGCAGCGTGTCGGCCGCCGCGTCCACCCGCTCCGGGGCGGGTTCCTCCGATGCGTCGAAGCTCAGCAGGGCGGTGCCCACCGCGGCCCGGGGCGGGTGCGCCTCGACCTCCGCGGCCACCACCGAGGCCCCGGTCACCGCGACCGCGACCAGCGCGGCCACCGCCGTGGCGACCACCGTCACCGCCATGCCCGTGCGCTCCCGGTGGCGTCCCGCCTCGCGCAGGGCCAACCGGGCGACGAGCGGCAACCGACCGGCGGGCCGGGCCGCCGACACCGCCAGCGCGGGGGCCAGCGGAACCAGGCCGAGCGAGGCGACCGCCGCCCCCGGCACGTACAGGGAGGAAGCGGGGACGAGGAGGGCGGCCGCGGTCAGCGCGGCCCCCGACAGAAGGAACGGTGCCGCCCACCACACCCGGGTCCGCCGGGGCGGGGGTACCGGGCGCCCGGACAGCGCGGCCACCGGGTCCGCGCGGCCCGCGCGCACGGCGGGCGGTAGCGCGCTGGCCAGCGTCACGGCCACGCCCAGCAGCCAGAGCAGTGCGACGTCGCGCACCGGAAGCACCAGCTCGGGAAAGGTCACGTCGCCACGCGCCCGTGCCAGGGACGTGAACGCCCACACACCGCCCCAGCCCGCCGCGGCGCCCACGAGGCCCCCTGCGGAGGAGACCAGGAAGGCCTGGGCGAGCACGATCCGCCGGAGGGTCCGGGGGTCGCCTCCCTGGGCGGCCATCAGCGCCAGGTCGCGGGTGGCGCGCCGGGCCCGCACCGCTACCGCGGGCCCCACCACCAGGCCGGTCAGCAGGCACACCCCGGCCAGGGCGGAACCGAACACCCACGGGGACGGGGGGACGGACGCGGCGGGATCGGCGGGCAGCGCGACCTCCTCCGGGTCCGGCGGGTCGGCGATCACCGCGCGGCTCAGTACCGAGGAGCCGGTGGCGTTGATCTCCAGCACCGTCTCCCAGGTGACCGGGGCGTGCCCGGACACGAACCACACGGGCGAGGAGACCGGGGCGTCGAGCCGGTCGCCCTGGTCCGGCAGCCCGCCGGGGGCCAGAAGCAGGTCGGTGCGGTCGCGGGCGGCGCGGTGGACCCCGGTCACGGTCACCGTGTGCTCGTCGCCACCGGCGTCGGTGAGCACCAGGCTGTCGCCGGGGGAGAGCCCCAGCCGCAGGGCCAGGTCCGCCCCGACCGAGGCCTCCCCTGGCTCCTCGGGCGGCACGCCCTCCTCCGAGACGAACATGCCCGCCAGCTCCGGGCCGCCCGTGTCGGTCTCCAACACGGTGAGGTCTTCGGCGGAGCGCCCGGCGGACTCAGCGTCGACCGTCGCCCGGACCGCGCCGAGCAGGGACGATCCCTCGGGCAGCAGGGAGAGCAACAGCACCTCGTACTCCCCGCGTGAGGGCGCGGACTCCCCGTCCCCCTCGCTGACCGCCCGCTCGCCCTCGGGCGACTGGAGGACCCGGCCGGGAACCACCCACTCCACCCGGGCCTGGGCCGCCTCGCCCATCAGCGTGGTGGCCCGTGACTCCGCCGAAGGCGAGGAGGAGCGCACCAGGGCGTCCCCGGCCACCGCGCCGCCCACCAGCAGTGCGAGCAGCAGGGCGAGGAGCAGGGAGGCGGTGCGGTGCCGGAGGAGGTCGCGCCGGGCCAGGCGCAGCGTGGCGAGCAGCGGGGAGAGGCGATCGCGCGAGGGGAGCACTTCAGCCGTCCCCCCGACCTGACAGGAGCGTGTCCGCGCCGAGACGGCTGCCGGTCGACACGCTGATCCGACCGTCCCTGAGGAACACGGTGCGGTCGGCCCAGGCGGCGTGGCGGGGGTCGTGGGTGACGATCAGCCCGGCGGCCCCGGCGCCCACCCTGCGCCGGAGCAGGGCCATCACGTGGTCGCCGGTGCGGGTGTCCAGCGCGCCGGTGGGCTCGTCGGCCAACAGCAGCCCGCGCGGCCCGACCAGGGCGCGCGCCAGGGCCACCCGCTGGCGTTCGCCCCCGGAGAGCTGGTCGGGAAAGAGGTCGGCGTGCCGCTCCAGGTCGACCTCGGCCAGGGACTCCCGGGCCCGCTCGCGGGCGGTGCGCTGCGGGAGGCCGTCGAGTTCCAGGGGCAGGGACACGTTCTCCGCAGCGGTCAGGGAGGGCAGGAGGTTGAAGTCCTGGAACACGTAGCCGATCCTGCGGCGGCGCAGCCGGGCCCGGTCCCGGGGGCCGAGGGGGCCCAGGTCCAGTTCCCCGACCGTGACGGTGCCGGTCGTGGGGGTGTCCAGGCCGCCCGCCAGGGCGAGCAGGGTGCTCTTGCCGGAGCCGGAGGGCCCGGTCACCGCGACCAGTTCGCCGGGGTGGACCTCCAGGTCGACGTCGGCCAGGGCGCGGACCCGGGTGGGCCCCTCGCCGTAGGTGCGGCCGACCCCGCGCAGGATCAGTTCGGCCGGTCCCGCCGGGCTCATCCCAGGGCCTCCCGCTCCGGTGCGGCGCCCCGGACCCCCTCGGCGGGGGCGGGGTGCTCACCGCGCTCGGCGGCCGCCCTGACCAGCCGGGCCTCGACGTGGTCCAGCCACTGCATCTCGGCCTGGGCGGAGAAGATGAGCGCGTCCAGGACCAGGTGCCACGCCAGGTCGTCGTCCGGCCGGTCGCCGGGCCGGTCCGTTCCGGGGTCGGGCGACTTCAGCCGGGTGTAGTCCTGGAGCCCGCGCAGGGTCTCGGCGCGTTGGGTGTCCAGGACGGCGCGGACGTCCACACCGGGGGTGGTGACCGCCAGGGCGAGCTTCAGGGCGAGTTCGTCGCGCGCGGGGGCGCCTCGCCCGACCGGGGCGTGCCACCAGGAGTCCACCTCGGCGCGGCCGGTGTCGGTGAGCTCGTAGCGCTCGGGGGCGTCGGGGTCGTCGTCGCGGGCGGGGGCGACCAGACCGTCGCGTTCCAGGCGCTGGAGCGTGGTGTAGGCCTGCCCGATGTTGAGCGGCCACGTACCGGCGGTGCGGTTCTCGAACTCGGCGCGCAGCTGGTAGCCGTGCTTGGGGCCGTGGGAGAGCAGGGCCAGGAACCCTTGGCGTACGGACATGGGAGCACCTCTACTTACGGAGTAACCATTCAGAGAGTAGTTACCCGGTAAGCAGTTGGCAACCCGCTGGCCTCATCCGGACACGAAACGTGAGAACCGCGGACGTGGTGCCGGGCGGATGCGGTGCCCGGGCGGACGCGAAGCGGGGGCGGACGTGGAGCGCGAGGGACGGAGACCGCACGCACGGAGGGCCCGGGCGATCCGCCCGGGCCCTCCACCGCGTCAGTGACGCGAACGGTCAGAAGTCGAAGCCGCCGAAGTCCCCGAAGTCGCCGCCGCCGTCGAAGTCACCCCCGCCGACGTCGCCTCCGTCGCCCATATCCCCTCCGGCGTCCATCATGCCGCCGCCCATCATCGACCCCATCATGGAGCCCATCATCATGCCGGTGAACATGCCCATCATCATGTTCATGCCGAAGTAGCCGCCCGCGTAGGGCGAGTAGGCCGGACCGGCGTCGTAGTACGGACGGCGCTCCCCGTCGACCTCGACCATCCGTACGTCCGGCTGTCCGCCCGTGCGCACCGCCTGGGCGCAGACCGAACACGCGGTGACCGACCGGGGCGAGCCGCCGGGCGGCGCCCACGTGACGTCCTCGCTGGAGGGGCCGTGCTGCGGGTTGAAGAAGCAGGGACCGCGCCGCTCCGGCACCGGGTCGCCGTTCATCCGCGCCCGGGTGGCCGTCATGTAGTAGCGGCCGTCCTCCAGCGCGCTGGTGACCTGCTTGACCTGCTCCGGCTCCTGGATGGTGTCGAGCAGTGCCTTGGCCTGGTCGTAGGAGTCCATGGCCCGTGAGTAGTCCGTGCGGGTCGCGTCGTCCACCTGGGACACGTCGATCTCCAGGCGGGCCACGTCCTCGCCGAGGCGTACGACGTCCTCGGTGGCCATCTGCCGGATCTCCTCCAGCTGCTTCGCCTTCTCGGCCTCGCGCTTCTTGCGGCTGTTGTACACGTACCAGCCACCGGCCGCCACGACCAGCACGAGGATCGTGAGCAGGACCAGGCCGGAACCGCCGCCGCCACCGGCCGGGGCCTCGGCCGCGTTCTCGACGGAGTCGACCGCCCCGGGCACCGCGACCATGGCGTTGGTGGGACTGTCCGAGCCGTTCCCGGCGAGCGCGGCCTCCTTCACGGCCTGGGTGTTCTCCAGGTTCGGGGAGGTCACGAAGAAGTCGTTACTGCCGGCGAGGACGCCGTAGGCGCCGTCGCCGACCTCGGCCATGACGGGCTCCATGACCACGTTGGTCCCGGCCTCGGTCGTGGTCACCTCGCTCGACAGGACCACGTAGTAGACGGGGGTGTCCGCGTTCGCGGCGGCTGCCTCCAGAGCGGCTTCGTCGGCGCTGGGGAAGCCCTCGATGGACGGGTCGACGAACACCCCGTCCTTCTCCAGCTCCGCGACGATGTCCTGAGTCTGCGGGGGTTCGCTCGCGGTGTCGGCGGCGGCGGAACCCGCCCCGGCCGTCACCATCGCCGCCGCGAGCCCGGCGGTGAGCACTGTGGGTGTAACCAAGCGGCGCAACATGTCGATCCTCTCGCCTCCCTCACACACAGGGACGAACAGGGAACCCCCACAGTTCCCGAGGTCAGCCACCGTGTCCGGAGTCTCCCACCTCGGAGACTCCCGGAGCCGAACGCGGCGAGGCCCGCCGGGCGGAATCCGGCGGGCCTCGCGGTGACGCGGAGGAGGGTGGTGAGGGTAAGGGGTGGTGCGTTAGGACCGGGCAGCCGACTCCGCGAGGTCGGCGTCCGGCTTCTCCGAGATCGCGTCCCCCGAGGCGGCGGCGCGCTCGGCCTCCGCGCGCTCGGCGGCGATCGCGTCACCGGTCACGGTGCCCGGCAGGTCCTCCGGGACGAACCCGGTGGTACCGCGCGGGGCGTGGTAGCGGGCCACGTCGAGGATGCCCTCGCGCTTGGCGACGATCGCGGGGATGAGCGCCTGTCCGGCCACGTTCGTGGCGGTGCGGCCCATGTCCAGGATCGGGTCGACGGCCAGCAGCAGGCCCACGCCCTCCAGGGGCAGGCCCAGGGTGGACAGCGTGAGGGTCAGCATGACGGTCGCGCCGGTGGTGCCCGCCGTGGCGGCCGAACCGATCACCGAGACGAACACGATCAGCAGGTAGTCGGTGACGCCCAGGTCGAGACCGAAGAACTGGGCGACGAAGATCGCCGAGATCGCCGGGTAGATCGCGGCGCAGCCGTCCATCTTCGTGGTGGCGCCGAACGGCACCGCGAAGGCGGAGTAGTGGCGCGGAACGCCGAAGTTCTGCTCCGCGACCCGCTGCGTGACCGGCAGGGTGCCCAGCGAGGAGCGCGACACGAAACCGAGCTGCACGGCCGGCCACACACCGGTGAAGTACTTGACCGGAGAGAGGCCGTTGGCGCGGGCGACCAGCGGGTACACGACGAACAGCACCAGGGCCAGGCCCAGGTAGATCGCGACCGTGAACTGGCCGAGAGCGCCGATGGTGGTCCAGCCGTAGCTGTACACGGCGTTGCCCAGCAGACCCACGGTGCCGATCGGGGCGAGGCGGATGATCCACCACAGGGCCTTGAGCACGACCTCCAGGGTGGAGGAGGTGAACGCGATGAAGGGCTCGGCGGCCTTGCCGACCTTCACGGCGGCGATGCCCAGGACCACCGCGATCACGATCAGCTGGAGCACGTTGAACGACAGCGACGTGCTCAGCGAACCGTCGTCCGCCGCGGAGGTGCTCGCGGCCAGGCCCAAGAAGTTGGCCGGGACGATGCTCTCGATGAAGGCCAGCCAGGAACCGTTCGTGGACGGCTCGGCGGCGGTGGAGGCGTCCACGGCGCTGTTCAGGCCCGGGCGCAACGTCAGGCCGATCACGATCGCGATGGCCACCGAGACCAGCGCGGTGATCGCGAACCAGAGCAGGGTCTTCCACGCCAGCCGCGCGGCGTTGGACACGTTGCGCAGGTTGGCGATGGAGGAGATGACGGCGAGGACGATCAGCGGCGGGACGATCGTGCGCAGCAGGGCCACGAACGTCGAGCCGACGGTCTGGAGGGTGACGGCCAGCCAGTTCGGCTCGCCGTCGCCGACGGGGCCGATCTGCACCGCGACGACACCGAGCACGATGCCGAGGACGACACCGGCGAACACCTGGAGGGCGAAGGGAAAACGCAGCTTACGTCTGGGAACTGTGGTCTGCTCAGACACGGAAGGATGACTCCATGGGTGGGTGGCCGGGCACGCGCGTTCGACGTCACGGGTCGGCGAGGCGGGCTGCGGGGCTCGGCACAGGGGATGGGTGGGGCATCACCGGAAGGGGTGACCTGGAGATCACCGGAATGGTGACCGCGGAAGATCACCGGAAGGGTGACCTGGGAAGGGTGAGCGGCGCGCTGCCCGGCGGAAGGCGCGGGCTGCCCGGCGGATGGCACGGGCGCGCGTGGACCTAGCTACACGCGTGGCTGCTGAAGCGGCACAGGTCGATGTGCCACCTTCGCGTCAGTCCCCAGATGTTCGTCACAGTCGAGAACACTAACCCGGATCTCTTACCTTTTCCATACGCAAACGGACGAACTTCCCCACACGGTGGTGGTGAGCGGCCGCAAGCCCTTGCGGGGCTGGATCTTCCCGGCAGGGGACGCGACGAGGATCACGCCGGTGGGGGAGAGGGAGGGGGTGGGCGAGGTGAGGGTGCGGGGGAGAGGGAGGGGGTGTTGGGGGTTGAGGTGTTGGGGGTGGGGCGTGGTCTGTGGTTGTTGTGTGTGGGACCCTCTACGGCCAACCCGTTTATCCCTTTGGGCCTGTAGGTCCTGTGCCGCTTACTGCGTACCCCTTGTGTGCTGAGGACTCTGGTCAGGGCGGGGTGTGCGCATGGTGCTCTGCCCGGACCGCACTTGGCGGATGTGCTCTCGCGTGACACGACTGGCGGTTCAGGGCCAAGCACGGCACCGGGCCACCCCCCAGGACAACTGATGTGTTCGAGAGATGCGTGTCCCCCGGACTGGTAAAAACCCCCGCCGTCCGGGCGCCGCCTGCCGCTCTACGGCCGACCCGCTCCACTGAACCCAGCACTCACGTGCACGTCTGTACCCCGCTGTGGCTCAGGGGGTTTGCGCCGTGCGGCTTACTACCGCACATGACTGAGGTTCAAAACCCCTGGGGGTGAAGGGTTAACCTCGCCTTTGGCTGTATCCGCCGCGCCTCTGTGCCTTGGCACAGAG
>NZ_JBEYHA010000062.1:0-29956 GCF_040635075.1 Nocardiopsis sp. NPDC007018 | reverse complement strand
TTGGGCGAGGGAGTTCAGGTGTTGCGTCACAACAAGACCATGGGCTCCCTCGCCTCATGCTCAGACCACGCACCCCTGGGAATTACTCATCTAGGCGGACCGGCGTCCGGGCGCTCCCGACCGTGCCGGGCCCGGTCGGCTACGGGTCGGCGGGGCCGCCCGGAGCCGAGGCCGATCGGACGTGCTCCAGGCCGGGGCCGCGCAGCAGGGCGTGCAGCTCGAAGAAGACCCGCGCCGCCCGGCTGCCCGCCCAGCGGTCGGGGAGCAGTTCCGGTGGGAGGCCGGGATCGAGGTAGGGCATCCGGCGCCAGGCGTCCACCGCCCGCAGGTGGTCGGCGAAGGCCGCCGCGCGCGTGTGCCGGTCCTGGAAGTCCTCGGTGCTCCGACGCCGCCACGCGGCCGCGACCGGTTCGTGCTCGTCGAGGAAGTCCTGGTACATGGCCTGGAGCCCGGGGAGGTCCCACCAGCGCTCCACGGACGAGGTGAGGTCGCGAAATCCCAGGTGGGAGGCGTGGAAGAGCTCCGCGTGCTCTTCCAGGCCGAGGTCGCGCAGCGTCGCGCGGGCCTGCGGCGCCAGGTGGGCGGGGGCGACCCACACACCGGCGGCGGTCGTTCCGAAACCCAGCCGGGTGAGCTGGGCGCGCAGGGCGTGTCGGCGGCGCCGCTCGGACTCCGGCACCGAGAACACCACGAGCACCCAGCCGTCCTCGACCCGGGCGACCCGGTGGCCGAAGATGCGCTGGTCCCCCTCGGCGAGGATGCGCCGCCCCCGTTCCGACAGGCGGTACCCGGCCGCCCCGCCGAGCCGTTCGGGCTCCAGCAGCCCCCGGCGCTTGAGTCGGGACACGGCCGAGCGCACGGCGGGTCCGTCCACGTCGAGCCCGGACATCAGTGCGATGAGGTCGCCCACGCCGATCCATCCCCCGAGGTCACGGGCGTGGGTGCCGAAGAAGGAGACGATCAGTGACCGGGGCCGTCGGCGCTCGGCCTCCGTCGCGGTACGCGTGGGTTCGTCCGGCGGGGGGTCGGCGGCCCCGGCTGGCCGGTCGCTGTTGGACGTCACGCGGACACGATAGCGGCCTCCGCGCTCCGCCCCCGGACGGCGCCCGTCGCCATCGGAGGTCCGGTGCGCGCCACACCACACCTCATAGAGGACTGTTGACGGTCGTCAAGATTATTGTACATTGATGATGTGGCGTGGATCACGTAACGACGAGAGCCGAGGCCGCCCATGGAGCTCCCCCGCATCGACATCGACCACGTGTTCGCGTCCTGGGTCCGCGAGCGCGCCGCCGACCTCGGCGCCGCGCCGCCCGCCGCGCCGCCCCCTGCGGCGGCCGTCGCCGCACCCCGGGGCCGGGTGGACCGCGCCCTGCTGCTGCGGCTGGGAGCGTCCGGCCTGCTTCCGGCGCTCTTCCCGGGCGCCACCGGCGACGGACCCCCGCGCGAGGCGCCCGCCACCCGCCTGTGCCTGTTGCGCGAACACCTGGCGCGCGTCGACACCCACGCCGAAACCGCGCTCGCCCTCCAGGGACTGGGCGCCTACCCGCTCCTACAGTCCGGCACCGACGACCAACGGCGGCGCTGGCTCCCCGAGGCCGCGACCGGCCGTGCCGTCGCCGCCTTCGCCCTCACCGAACCCGACGCGGGCTCCGATGCCGCAGCCCTCGCGCTGAGCGCCGACCCCGTCGGGTCCGGCTGGCGCCTGCACGGCGAGAAGACCTGGATCTCCAACGCGCCCGACGCCGACTTCTACACCGTGTTCGCCCGCACCACGCCCGGTGCCCGCTCCCGGGGGGTCACCGCCTTCTGTGTCCCGGCCGACCGGTCCGGGCTCACCGGCTCCCCGTTGGAGATGCTCTCCCCGCACGCCCTGGGCCACCTGGTCTTCGACGGCGTCGAGGTCGGCCCCGACGACGTCGTGGGCGTTCCCGACCACGGGTTCGCCGTGGCCATGCGCACCCTGGACCTCTTCCGGCCCAGTGTCGGAGCCTTCGCCGTGGGCATGGCGGACGCCGCGCTCGCCGCCGCCCGGGAGCACGCCGCGCGACGGCAGGCGTTCGGCGGACCACTGGACGCCCTCCAGACCGTCGCCCACACCCTCGCCGAGATGGCCACCCGCACCGAGGCCGCCCGGCTCATGGTCTACGCGGCCGCGAGCGAGTACGACTCCGGCGGCCCCGACATCACACCACGGTCCGCCATGGCCAAGCTCGTCGCCACCGAGAACGCCCAGTTCGTGGTGGACGCCGCCGTACAGCTGCACGGCGCCAGCGCCCTGCGCCGAGGGCACCTGCTCGAACACCTCTACCGGGAGGTACGGGCACCACGGATCTACGAGGGCGCTTCGGAGGTCCAACGCCAGATCATCGCCCGCCACCTCTAGGACGTCCTGTGGATGCCTTCGCGGGCCGGCGACGCGAGCGCGCGACGATCCGAAGAACAGGCCCCGGCACCACCGGCTGACGTCCCCCGCCCAACGGAGGCCCAGCATGTCGCACCAGAACCCGGCCGACCCTTCGACCCCCACCGGCGAACCGACCCCGCCCGCGACCCCCGCCGCCGTGACGCTCACCGCCTCGGCGCACGAGGACACCTTCACCCGGGACCACCTGCCCCCGCCCGAGGAATGGCCGCTGATCCGGCCGCTGGAGCACGCCGACCGCCTCAACTGCGCCGAGGAGCTGCTCGACGGCACCATCGCACGCCTGGGCCCCGACCGCCGCTGTGTGGTCGGCGAGCACGAGAGCCTCACCTACGGTCAGCTGCGGGACCGCGTGGACCGCGTCGCGCACGTCCTGGTGGACGAGCACGGCCTGCGGCCCGGGCAGCGGGTCCTGTTGCGCGGACCCAACGCCCCCTGGTTGGCCGCCTGCTGGCTCGCCGTCCTCAAGGCCGGGGGCGTGGTGGTCACCGTCCTGCCGGTCCTGCGTGCCGGGGAACTGGCCACCCTGCTCCGATCCGCCGAGATCACCCACGCGCTCTGCGACGCCCGCTTCCTGGACGGCCTCACCGAGGCGGGCGCCGACCTCGGGGACCGGGCCCCCGACGTCCTCGTTTACGGGGGCTCCGGCCCCGACGACCTCACCGCCCGGGTCGCGGCCCACCGGGACGGCGGGGCGCCCGCACGCTTCGACGCCGTTCGCACCGCGGCGGACGACGCCTGCATGATCGCCTACACCTCCGGCACCACCGGGGAGCCCAAGGGCTGCGTGCACTTTCACCGCGACGTCCTGGCCGTCGCGGACACCTACTCGGCCCGCGTCCTGCGGCCCGAACCGGACGACCTCTTCGTCGGCAGCCCGCCCTTCGCCTTCACCTTCGGCCTCGGCGGACTGCTCGTCTTCCCGCTGCGGGCCGGGGCCGCCACGGTCCTCCTCGAACGGCCGCGTCCCGAAACGCTCCTGGACGCGGTGACCGAGCGCGGCGCCACGATCGTGTTCACCGCGCCCACCGCCTACCGGGCGATGCTGCCCCGGCTGGAGGGCCGCGACCTGTCCACGCTGCGCCGCTGCGTCTCCGCCGGCGAGCACCTGCCCGCCGCCACCTGGCGGGCCTGGTACGACGCCACCGGTATCCGGATGCTCGACGGCATCGGCGCCACCGAGATGCTGCACATCTTCGTCTCCGCCACCGACGAGCACATGCGCCCCGGCTCCACCGGGCGCCCCGTCCCCGGGTTCGAGGCCGCCATCCTCGACGACGAGGGCGCTCCCGTCCCCGACGGCCAACCCGGACACCTGGCCGTCCGGGGGCCGGTCGGCTGCCGCTACCTGGCCGACGAACGCCAGCGCGAGTACGTGCGCCACGGGTGGAACCACACCGGTGACACCTACGTGCGCGACGAGGACGGGTACTTCTGGTACCGCGCCCGCAGCGACGACATGATCGTCTCCGCCGGGTACAACATCGCCCCGGCGGAGGTGGAGGAGGCCCTGCTCACCTCGCCGGACGTCGAGGAGGCCGCGGTGGTCGGCGTCCGCGACCCCGACCGGGGCCTGGCGGTCCGCGCCTACGTGGTGCCCCGCGCGGGGCTGACCCCCGACACGGCGCTGGCCGACCGGCTCAGGGAGCACGTCCGCGCGCGCATCGCCCCCTACAAGACCCCGCGCGCCGTCGTCTTCCTCACCGCGCTGCCCCGCACCGCCACCGGCAAGCTCCAACGGTTCCGGCTCCGTGAGGGAGCCGACCCGGACGCGCGGTGACGGGACACCTCAGAACAGGAAGGCCGCACGATGCGCATCGCGTGTATCGGGGCGGGGCCCGCGGGACTCTACTTCGCGGCCCTGGCCCGCCAGCTCGATCCCACCCACGACATCACCGTCTACGAACGCAACGCCCTGGACGACACCTTCGGGTTCGGCGTGGTGCTCTCCGACGAGACCCTGGGCGGCATCGAACACGCCGACCCGGTGGTCTACGAGACGATGGCGGCGGAGTTCGCCCGCTGGGACGACGTCGACGTCCACCACCGGGGCCGCGTCACCACCTCCGGCGGGCACGGGTTCGCCGCCATCGGCCGCCGTCGGCTGCTCCGGATTCTGCGGGACCGCTGCGACGAACTCGGGGTCCGGACCATCGGCTCCACCGAGGCCCCGCCCGCCGACGCACTGGCCCGGACCCACGACCTGGTCGTCGCGGCGGACGGTGCGCACAGCCGCACCCGAACCGCCCGCGCCGCGGACTTCGGCACCGAGCTCGAACGGCACCGCAACCGCTTCATGTGGCTCGGCACCGACCTGGTCTTCGACGCCTTCAACTTCCACGTGCTGGAGACCCCGTACGGGGTCGCTCAGCTGCACTGCTACCCCTACTCCGCCGACGCCAGCACGTTCATCGTCGAGATGACCGAGGACGTGTGGAGCGCGGCCGGGTTCACCGACCGCGACCTGGCACCGGGGGAGAGCGACCTGGCGGCGGTCTCCCGCTGTGAGGAGCTCTTCGCCGGAGTCCTGGGCGGGCACCGCCTGCGCCCCAACAACTCCCGCTGGCAGCGGTTCACCACCGTGCGCAACCGCACCTGGCACCACGGCACCACGGTCCTGCTCGGCGACGCCGCGCACACCGCCCACTTCTCGATCGGTTCCGGCACCAAACTGGCCATGGAGGACGCGCTCTCCCTCGCCGTGTGCCTACGCGAACAGCCCACCACGGAGGCGGCCCTGCGCGCCTACGAGGACGAACGCCGTCCCGTCGTGGCCAGTACGCAGCGGGCGGCGCGGGCCAGCCTGGAGTGGTTCGAGGACATCGCCCTGCACGTGGACGCCGAACCGCTCCAGTTCGCCTTCGACCTGCTCACCCGGAGCCGCAGGGTCACCTACGACAACCTGCGCCTGCGCGACCCGGAGTTCGTCGCCCGGGTCGACCGCTGGTTCGCCCGCCAGGTCGCGGGCGATCTGGCGGGGCCCGCCGACCGCCCGTCCGAGGAGCCCGCGAGGAAGACCGCCGATCCGGCCGCCGTGTCTCCCGGGACGGGGCGGCCCGCCGCGGCCCCGGCCCCGCCCCCGGCCGGAGCCGGAACCCCGGCCCCGGAGACCGCCGCACCCGCGCCTCGACCGCCCATGTTCCACCCCTTCCGGCTCGGCCCCCTCCTCCTGGAGAACCGCGTCGTCGTCTCGGCCATGGACATGTACTCGGCCGTGGACGGGCTGCCCGGCGAGTTCCACCTCGTCCACCTGGGCGGGAAGGCGCTCGGCGGCGCCGGACTGGTCATGACCGAGATGGTGTGCGTGTCCGCCGACGCCCGCATCACCCCCGGCTGCGCGGGCCTGTACACGCCCGAGCAGGAGGCGGCCTGGCGCCGCGTCACCGCGTTCACGCACGCCCACAGCCGAGCCCGGATCGGGGTCCAGCTCGGCCACGCCGGACGCAAGGGCTCCACCCGGCGCATGTGGGAGGGCATCGACCAGCCGCTCCCCGCGGGGAACTGGCCCCTGGTCGCACCCTCACCGCTGCCCTACCGGGAGGGCGTCAACCAGGTGCCCGGGGAACTCGACCCCGCCGCCATGGCCCGCGTCCGCGAGGACTTCGTCCGAGCCGCCCGCTCCGCCGACCGCGCCGGATTCGACCTCCTCGAACTCCACTGCGCCCACGGCTACCTGCTCTCCTCCTTCCTGTCCCCGGTCACCAACCACCGCACCGACCGCTACGGGGGCGACCTCACCGCACGGCTCCGCTACCCACTGGAGGTCTTCGCCGCGGTCCGCGCCGTCTGGCCCGAGCACAAGGCCCTCACCGTCCGCATCTCCGCCACCGACTGGGTGGAGGACGGCACCACCGCCGACGACGCAGTGCGCATCGCCCGCGCACTGACCGACGCGGGCGCCGACGCCATCGACGTCTCCACCGGACAGGTCACCCCGGACGAGCGGCCCGCCTACGGGCGCAGCTACCAGGTGCCCTTCGCCGAACGCGTCCGCCGGGAACTCGGGGTGCCCGTCATCGCGGTCGGCGCCATCTCCTCCCACGACGACGTCAACTCGACGGTCCTGGCGGGCCGCGCCGACCTGTGCGCCCTGGCCAGGCCGCACCTCTACGACCCCCAGTGGACTCTCCACGCCGCCGCCGACCAGGACTACTCCGGCCCGGGAGCCACCTGGCCCGCGCCCTTCCGGGCGGGCAGCCGCAGGCCTCCCACGGGACGGGCCGACGGGCCGCGCCCCCGCCTCGACCTGCTACGTTCCTCCGAGGCACCGGCCACCCGGCACCGGCGGTGGCGTCCGAGCAGCCCGGCGGACCCCACGGCGCGGGCGGCACCGGCGCCTCCGGAGAGCCCCGAAGGAGCGCCGGGACCGCACACGAGACGAGGAGACCCCGGTGACGACGACGTCCTACGGTGAGCACCCGAGTCAGATCGTCCACCGCCGGGACCCCGAGGGAACCGACGGGCCCGCCCCGGTCGCGGTGCTCCTGCACGGCGGCTGGTGGCGGGACCTGCACGACGCCCGCCTGATGGACCCGCTCGCCCGCGACCTCGCCGCGTCCGGATGGGCCGTGTGGAACGTCGAGTACCGGCGCACCGGCGACGACGGCGGCGGGTGGCCGCAGACCCGCGACGACGTCGCCCGTTCCCTCGACCTCCTCGCCGCCACCGCCGACCGCGACCCCGGCCTCGACACCTCCCGCGTGGTCGCCGTCGGCCACTCGGCCGGGGGTCACCTGGCCCTCATGACCGCCGCCGACTCCCCGGTGACCTCCGTGGTGCCGCTCGCCCCCATCACCGACCTGCGCCGCTGCGCCGAGGCCCGACTGGGAGAGGACGCCGTCGTGCCCTTCCTCGGCGCCGACCCCGCGCCGGAGCTCTACGCGGAGTCCTCGCCCCTGCACCGGCTTCCCGTGGGCCTGCCCCTACTGGTCGTGCACGGGGACCTCGACCAGCGCGTTCCCGTCGAGCACAGCCGCGACTACGTGGCGGCCGCGCGCCGGGCGGGGGACACCGTCGACTACCGGGAGGTCCCGGGGATCGACCACTTCGCCGTCATCGACCCCGAACGCGCGGCCTGGCAGGAGGTACGCGCGGCGCTCGCGCGCGGTTGGGGCTGACCGTCCGGGCCGGACCGGAGCCTCCCGGGCCGCGGCTGAGCGGCGGCAGCGGGACGGCGGGCGCCGGGCCAACCGCCGGCCTCCGGACAGGCCGCGGGGGCGGTACCCGGCCGGACCGGGCACCGCCCCCGCGCGGTCGTGACGCGGCTACTGGCCGCCGCCCCGGTTCGCGTCACCGTCGGAGCCGCCGCTCTGGCCGCCCCGCCAGCGGTCGGCCACCGTGTCGAAGATCTGGCCCCCGGCGCGCCCCGCGCCGCCCGCCACGTCCCGGATGGTCTTCACCAGCGGGTCGGAGGAACGGCTCCAACCCTCGCGGTAGGAGTTGGCCGCGTTCGCCGCCTCCTCGGAGACACTGGCGTCCCGGTCGGTGGAACGCCGGGAGTACTGGCCGTCCAGGATGCGCTGGTACTCGCCGCTCTCGGTCCACCGCTGGAGCTCGGCCACCCGCACCACCGCGAACGGGTGGCTCTGCGGGAGGGTGGTCATCAGCTTGAGGACGCTGTCCACGGCGTCGCCGCCGCTCTCGTACTCGCGGGCCTGCTCCATGAACGCGTCGGGGTTCATCTGGGAGAGGTTCGAGCCGCCTGCCAGCTTCATCAGGGCACGCTTGGCGGCCTCGGGGTTCTGGCAGGCCAGCAGCCCCGCGCGGTCGCTGGACAGCTCCGACTTGCGCTGCCACTCCCGCAGCCCCGCCAGGATCGCCTGGATCGCGATGGCGCCCAGTGGAATCCACATGATCTTCGTGGACAGCCACACCAACAGCAGGAGCATGGTGCGGTACACCGAGTGCCCGCTCAGCACGTGACCGACCTCGTGGCCGATGACGAACCGCTTCTCCTCGTCGTTGAAGAGGTCGAACAGGCCGGTCGTCATGACGATGAACGGCTTCTTGCGGCCGATCGCCATCGCGTTGGGCTGCGGGTCCATCTTCACGTAGAGCTCGGGAACCTCGTCCAGGTCGAGGACGTAGGCGGCGTCACGGAGGTAGTCGTGCAGCTCCGGGAACTGGGTGGGGCTGACCCGCACGGCGCTGGAGAGGAACATGAGGCGGAGCGAACGCTCGTTGATCCGCCCGAACAGGGACTTGACGAGGGTGTCGAAGCCCGACAGCGATCGCAGCGCGACCAGGGCGCCACGGTCGGCGGGGTGCTCGTAGGCACGCGGGGAGATGTCGGTGAGCCGGACGCGTACGCGGTCTGGTGAGTTGGCCATATCGGCATGTTATGCGGCACGATGCCCGTTGGCCACGGTTACGGGCCATCGAGATATGACGTGATTCCCGAGTGTTTCACGAACCCCTCCGGGAAGTACGGGACACCGCCCCGCGTTCCAGCTGTTACCGGGTCGCCCGCCCGGAGAGCGGCGTCGGCCCATGGGGTCGGCTAATCTCGGTTGGCCGAAACCGGCACGACCCCAGCGCCACGGCGAAACGGAGCGCACAGTGACACACCAGGCCACCGGCGGCTCCCACGGGGGGAGCCCGCCCGCCAGACCGGGCGGCGCCGCGCCGACCCGGGTCGGCATCATGGGCGGGACTTTCGACCCCATCCACCACGGCCACCTCGTCGCCGCGAGTGAGGTCGCCCACCTCTTCGGGCTCGACGAAGTGGTCTTCGTCCCCACCGGCCAGCCCTGGCAGAAGGACCTCGCCAAGGTCACCCCCTCCGAGGACCGGTACCTCATGACGGTTATCGCGACCGCCGAGAACCCCCAGTTCAGGGTCGACCGCGTCGAGATCGACCGCTCCGGCCCCACCTACACCCTCGACACCCTCCGCCAGATGCGCGCCACCTACGGCCCCGACGTGGAGCTCTTCTTCATCACTGGAGCAGACGCCCTGGGCGCCATTCTGAGCTGGCACAACGTCGACGAACTCTTCGACCTCGCGCATTTCGTAGGCTGTAACCGGCCCGGACACCACCTCAGCGACACCGGCCTGCCCGAGGGCAAGGTCTCCCTGGTGGAGGTCCCCGCGCTCGCCATCTCCTCCACCGAGTGCCGCGAACGCGTCCGCAAGGGCGAACCCATCTGGTACCTCGTACCCGACGGCATCGTCCGCTACATCCACAAGACCGGGCTCTACCTGGAGCCCTGACCGCACCCAGCGGACCCGCACCCGACCAAGTAAGGCAGTAGGCACAACGTGACAGCCACCGACAGGGCCCTCGAACTCGTGAAGGTCGCCGCAGAGGCCGCCTCCGACAAGCTCGCCCAGGAGATCATCGCCTACGACGTCAGCGAGCAGCTCGTCATCACCGAGGCCTTCGTCCTGTGCTCGGCGCCCAACGACCGCCAGGTCCGCGCCATCGTCGACGAGATCGAGGACCAGCTCCGCATCCAGTCCGGCGCCAAGCCCGTCCGCCGCGAGGGCGAACGCGACGGCCGCTGGGTCCTCCTGGACTACGCGGACATCGTCGTCCACATCCAGCACGAGGAGGAGCGCGGCTACTACGGCCTCGAACGCCTCTGGAAGGACTGCCCGGAGATCGAACTCCCCGAGGGCGCCCGCGGGGCCGAGCGCACCCCGCTGGACGAGTCGTAGCCTCCGCGGCCGCCCGGTCGCCGAACGAGAAAGACACACCACGTGAGCGACACCCCTCGTGTGCTGTTCTGGCGGCACGGACGCACCGCCTGGAACGTCGAGAAGCGCTTCCAGGGACAGACCGACATCGACCTCGACCCGGTCGGCCACGCCCAGGCCGAACGGGCCGGTCGTCTGCTCGCCACACTGGCCCCCGACCTCATCGTCGCCTCCGACCTCAAGCGCGCCGCCGACACCGCCGGATACCTCTCCCGCTCCTCGGGCCTGCCCGTCGAGTACGACAAGGGGCTCCGCGAACGCTTCGGCGGCTCCTGGGAAGGGCACACCGCCACCGAACTCGCCGAACGCTGGCCCGTCGAACACCCCCGCATGGACATCCCGGACGGAGAGCACATCTCCGACCTGGGGGACCGCATGCACGCCGCCATCGACCGCGGCATCGCCAGGACCCGCCCCGGCGGGCTCCTGGTCATCGTCAGCCACGGGGCCGCCCTCAGGGTCGGCATCGCCCGCATGCTGGGCATCCCCGACGACCAGCGCGAGATCCTCGGGCCCCTCAGCAACGCCTGCTGGTCCGTGCTCCAGACCCGGGGCCAGACCTGGCGGCTCATGGAACACAACGCCGCCAGCCTCCCCGAGCCCGTGGTGCTCAGCGACGACGCCTGAACCCGTTTCGACGAACCGCCCAACATCCGCTAAGGTTCAGGGAGTCGGAAGGGCACACGCCCCCACGACTCCCACACGGGGCTATGGCGCAGTTGGTAGCGCGCCTCCATGGCATGGAGGAGGTCTGGGGTTCGAATCCCCATAGCTCCACTTCTCTCCGGAACGACCTTGCTCGGGGGACTTCGTCCTCCTCGCCGGGTCGTTCCGTTGTTTTTTGTGGGGGGACGACCCCCCACACCCCCCGGTGTGCGCTCGCTGGGGCTCGCGCACGGGGGTGTTCCTGTTTGCGTGAACGCGCTCGCCGGGTCGTCTCGTCGTTTCTGTGGGGGGCGACCCCCCACGCCCCCCGGGTGTGCGCCGGGTCGTTCCGTGGTCGGGTTCACGGCCCGACCAGAAATTCTCTTCGCGCACGCGGCGCGGGAATCCTGCCGTTCGGCATGTTTACTCCTTTCTCCTGGTGATTCCCCAAAAAGAATCGACGCTCTCTGCTTGGATTGGCGTGCACTCCCAATCCGAGGAGAAGGTGAATTAGTGCGCAGTGTTCAACGTACGTCTCTCGTAGTATTTCTGTCCGGATTTCTCGCGTTCGCTGCGATCGCTCCCGTGGCCGCCCGTATCCAGAACGTCGGCGGCGGGAAGTGGGACCACGGCATGACCACGTCCCGGGTCTACTCGAACTACCTGCACGAGGCCGTGTGCCACTCGTCCACGGCGGTGGGCACCGTCACCTCCACCGGCAAGGCGCCCGCGGGCCGGTGGTCGTACGCGAGCGCACCGCGAGCGGACCGGAACAACGCCACCTACTGGAACAACGACGTCAGTTCCTGCTGAACTGAACGGCCGCGGGGGCGGCGGCGAACCGCCGTCCCTTTTCCCCCTATTTATCGGAGTGCTCGGTGTTGCACCGGAGTGTCACCTTCACCCATGTCGCCCTCCTTCTGGTCGCGGCCTTTCTTGGATTCGTCACGGTGCGCACCTACGAGGAAATGGCGATCACCGTCCCCTCCGGCGTGGTCTGGGTGAACAGCAACACCGGGGAGGCCGACCTGCCGACGATCGTCGACACGGTCGAGCGCTTCGCCCGCGACACCGGGGTGTCCGTCGCCCTGCACACACCCGACCTGTACGACCCCGGCAACATGCGGCACCTCTACCTGGCGCCCGGGGCCGAAGGGGCTCTCGCGGCGGACTGGCTGACGGCCGGATACCCCTCCTTCGGGCACACGATGCGCACGGACGTGCACCCCTTCGCCGACCTCGAACAGCCCGACCCGCGCGGGTTCTACCTCGTCTTTGGGACGGCGGCCGACACCGAACGCTTCGAGCGGGAGCTCGCCGGGATCGGACTGCGCGAGGTCTCCAGCGTCGGCGCCCAGGACCTGAACTGGACCGACCTGTACCGGTACGGCGGCGACCTCGACACGGCGCTGGTCATCCTCCTGCTGTTCGCCGTCACGGTCACGGCCTCCGGAGTCCTCCTCAACGCCCGCTCCTACGGCGTACTGCGGCTCCAGGGCCACTCCTACGCCGGCATCCTGGGACGCGACCTGGCCCAGCTGGCCCGTCTCCACCTGGGCCCGGGGCTCGGCGCCGCCGCCCTGGTGCTCCTGGCCCTGTACGTCTACAACCGGTGGTCACAGCTGACGCTGTTCGCCGCGATCTCGGGCCAACTCCTCGCACTACTCCTCGGCGCCGCCCTGGCCTCCCACGCGTTCGCTCTGGCCATGGTGCACGCCACCGACATCCCCGCCGCCCTCAAGGGGAGGCTCCCCGCCCGCCTGGCCGGGGCCGGGGCCTACCTTGTGCGGGTCCCCGCGCTGGTGTTCGTGCTCGTGGTGATCGGGCACGTCGTCGTCTCCGCCCAGAACGTCCGGGCCCAGGCGGAGAGCCTCGACAGCTACGCGGAGGCGGGTCAGGCGTCCCGACTCTCCCTGACCGGCAGCGTCGACCTGACCGACGACCGGGAGGACATGCAGGGGCTCGTCGCGGGCTGGCTGCGCCAGGCCGACGCCGAGGGCCAGCTCGTCCTGACCGCCCGGGAACGGGCCGAGAACCTCCTGCCGGTCGGCACGCCGCGCCCCGACTACGACGTGCTCGTGGTCAACGACACCTACCTGGATCAGCAGGAGGTGATCGCGGTCGGGGGCGACCGCGTCCAACCGGAGGCGCGGGTCCGCCTCCTCGTCCCCGAGAACCGGGCGGGGGAGAGGGACGCCCTCGTGGCGGGGTTCGGCCCCTGGCTGGAGTTCGTCGGCGAGGAACCGGCCCCGGAGTTTCGTGTGGAGACCACCGAGGCCGGTCAGCGGGTCTTCACGTACGGGTCACAGCAGCCCGGGGACGACCACAGCCGGTCCCACCTGGACGACCCGGTGGTGGTGGTCCTGCCCAACGGGGGAGTCCTGGACGACCACAGCTACGTCTCCTACGCGACCGGCGCGGGCCTGGTCTTCCCCGACCCCGGGGTCGCGGAGGCGTCCATCGCCCGACCGCCGTTCTCGACCTACGTCAACGGGCTCCAGATGGTCGTCACCAGCGCGGCCGACCTCCAGACACAGCTCGTCCGCGACCTGCGGCTCCAGACCTTCAACCTGTCGGCGGCCACCGTGGTCCTGCTCATGACCGCTGTCTCGGTGTGCGTCATCCACGTGCGGACCCGGGCCCAGACGATCTTCGCCCGCCATCTCGCCGGGTGGGGGTTCCTCGCCGTCCACCGGCGACTCCTCGCGGTCGAGGGAGCCCTGGCCGTGCTGTTCGTGGGCTGGGCCGTCTGGCGGACCCGGGTCGAGCTCGCGTGGCGGGCGGACCCCGCCAACCCCGTCACCGGTGAATCGGTGGCGGCGCTGGGGTACCAGCCCCTCCTGGCCGTCGCCATCGCGGCCTCCGGCCTCCTGCTCGTCACCGTCACCCTCGCGGGCTTCCACCGCCGTGTGGTGCGCGAGGGCGCGTCCCAGGCATGACCAGGCCCCCGACCCAAGGAGTACGGCGTGATCAGCACACACGACCTCGGAAAGTCCTTCGGACGACGCGTCCTCTGGGAGGGGATTCGTCTCGACATCCGGCCCGGAGAGCTCCTGGCGCTCGTCGGAGCCTCCGGAAGCGGCAAGACCACCCTGCTCAACTGCCTCGGCCTCCTCGAGGAGCCCGACTCCGGCGAGATCGTCTTCGACGGCCGCCCCGTCACCAGGTGGGGACCGGGGCGCCGCCGCCGCTTCCGCCGCGACCACCTGGGCTACCTGTTCCAGAACTACGCGCTGATCGAGAACGCCACCGTGCGCCAGAACCTCGACGTGGTCTGCCGGGACCGGGAACGGCAGCGCGAGGCGCTCGCCCGTGTCGGCCTGCCCCGGCGGGGCAGGGACCGGGTGCACCACCTGTCCGGGGGCGAACAGCAGCGGGTGGCGCTGGCCCGGCTCCTGGTCGGGCGTCCCGACCTGGTGCTGGCCGACGAACCCACCGGAGCGCTGGACCACGCCAACGGGGCCATGGTCATCGACACCCTGGGGGAGATGGCCGACGAGGGGTGCGCGGTGGTGATCGCCACCCACGACGCGTCGGTGCGTGACGCCTGTGACACGGTCTTCGACCTGGGAGGGGTTCCGTCACCCGGGGCGGGCGAACGGGTGGGAGCCCCCGTGGGGGAGTGAGGCCGCGGGTACGGGGCACGGGCCCCCGCACCCACCGCCGTGTCCCGGTCAGCCCGCCGGTGCCGCGGCGACCTCCTCGTCACGGTCGCCGGTCTCGGTGATGTGCAGCGCCGCGACCAGGTCCCGGTACAGTTCGTCGCGCTCCAACAGCTCGCCGTGGGTGCCCTGGGCGCGGATGCGGCCGTCCTCCATCAGCAGGATGCGGTCCGCGTGGATCACCGTTGACAGGCGGTGCGCGATGGTCACCACGGCTCCCCGCTCCGCCTGCCCGCGCACGCTGCGGGTGATCGCCGCCTCGGTGATGGCGTCCACCTGTGACGTCGCCTCGTCCAGGAGCAGGACGTCGGGCGAACCCAGCAGGGCCCGGGCCAGGGCGATGCGCTGGCGCTGACCCCCGGAGATCGAGTTGGCCTCAAGGGGGGTGTCCAGACCCTCCTCCAAGGCCTCCACCTTCTCCGTCAGCAGGACCTCGTCCAGGACCCGGCGGACGTCCGCGTCGGTGGCCTCCGGGTTGGTGAACAGCAGGTTCTCCCGGATGGTGCCGGGCACCACGGGAGTGTCCTGCTCGACGTAGGCGAAGTGTCCGCGCACCTGCCGCGGAGACAGCTCCCGGTAGGGGGTGCCGTTGACCGTGATCAGGCCCTCCTCCGGCTCCAGGAACCGCAGGAGCAGCGACAGGACCGTGGTCTTCCCCGCGCCGGACGGGCCCACGATCGCGGTGTGGCCGCGTCGGGGGACGGCCAGGTCGACACCGGTCAGCGCGGCCGCCGCCCCCGGCGCGTACCGGGCCGTGACACCGCTCAGCTCCAGCAGGGGCCCGTCGGGGGAGGGCTCCGGCGCGGGGTCGGACCCGTGCCGGGGTACGGCGGTCGGTTCGAGCGGGATGTCCTCCACCTCGCGGATGCGCTTTGCGGCCGCGATACCCGACTGGAGGGTGGTCACGCTCTGGGACAGCTCCATGACCGGGTTCATCAGGGTGAAGGCGTACAACAGGAACGCGACCAGGGTGGAGACCGCGATCTCCCCGGAGGCCACCCGGGTGGCACCCACACCGAGGATGGCGATGATCGCCAGCTGCACTCCGCCGAAGGCGATGGTCCAGGCCAGGGCCTCGCGGCGGACCGAGCGGACGCCGTACCGGGCCGCGTCCTCCGCGTGTTCGAGGATCTGTGATCCCAGGCGCTCCTCGGCCCGGCTCACCTTCACCGTACGGATCGCCCGCAGCGAACCGTCGAGCACGCCGCCCATGAGGCCGAGGGAGTTCTGCGCCCTCTCCTGAGCCCGGGCGATGGCGGGCATGAGGGTCAGGAAGAGGACGGTGACGACGACCACCGCGACGACGGTCACGGACAGCAGGACCAGGTCCAGGACGCCCATCATGACCAGGGTGCCGACCATCAGCACACTGCCGTTGACCAGGCTGATGACACTGCTGGAGGCGGCTTCCTTGAGCAGGACGGTGTCCGAGGTGGCGCGGGTGACGAGCTCGCCGGAGGGGCGCCTGGACATCGGGAGCAGGGCCGCGCGGAAGTAGCGGCGCACGAGGGAGGTGCGCGCTTCCAGCACGACCTTCTCCGCCACGGTGCCGAGGACGATCCAGTGCCACAGGCCGGTGACCAGGCCGACACCGAACAGGCTGAGCAGGATCGCGATGGGCATGGCGAGGCTGCCCGACTCGGAGATGGTGTCCAGTACAAGCTTGACCACCATCGGGTTGGCCAGCTCCAGGGCGGAGCCGAACAGCGCCAGGACCAGACCCAGCAGGAGCTTGCTCCGGTGCGGGCGGACGAAGGACCAGAGCACCCTCAACTGGGCGAAGCGCGGTTCCGGCGGGGCTTCCGTCGGGGTCGTGGTTGGGGCGGCATCTGCCGGTGGGTGATCAGTCATGGTTGAAATTAGGTCATAGGCGACCGATTATTGTCAACAGGTTACCGACGCCCCTACTATTGGGGGCATGGTGAAGAGCGCTCCCTCAGAGGAAGAGACCAGGACCCGTGCGCGAACCCGCCGGGCGATCCTCGACGCCGCCGTCGACGTGCTGGGTGAGAACCGGTCCGCGCCGCTGTCCCAGGTGGCCACCAGGGCCGGGGTGGCCCGGAGTACGCTTCAGCGCTACTTCCCCGAACGCGCGGACCTCGTGGCGGCCCTCGGTGACTACACCGACGAACTGGCCAACGAGGCCACCGAACGCGCACGCACCACCGAGGGCACCGCCATCGAGGCGTTCTCCCGCCTCGTCTCGGAGTACTTCGCGCTACGCCAGGTCGCCATGCTCTCCTTCACGGCAGAGGAGGGGGTTCGGGAACAGGACGAGGAGGAGTGCGGCCCCAGCGACCTCGCCCTCTACGGAATCATCGAACGCGGGCACCAGGACGGCACCATCGACCCCAGGATCACCCCGCTGTGGGCGCAGCAGCTCATGTGGTCCGCGCTCTACGCGGGCTGGGTCCACGTGACCACGGCCCGGGTCCCCGCCCTGGAAGCGCACAACCTGTGCCTCATGTCACTGGTCAAGGCCATTTCGCGGGAGCGGTGAAGAGGAGGCGGGCAGGCGAAGGGTGAAGGGGGGCGGACACGGAGAGAGGGGCCCGGGCGCCGGGCCGCCCCGACACTCACAGATACAGGCCGGTGCCCCGCTCCGGGGCCTCGTTCGCGACCGCGTGGACGTCCCGCTCCCGAAGAATGACGTAACGCTCGCCGTTCACCTCGACCTCGCCCTGTTCCTCGGGATCGAAGAGCACCCGGTCGCCCGTCTTCACGTGACGGGCCCCTGTCCCGGCCCCCCGGACCTCACCCCACGCCAGGCGGGTCGCCAGCTTCACCGTGTCCGGGATGACCAGACCCGCGCTGCTGCGACGCTCACTCGTGTCCGGGACCGTCTTCACCAGCAGGCGGTCATGGAGCATCTGGATCTCAAACTTTGATTCGGCCACCCCACCAGAGTATTCGGCCTGACCGGAGCCCGACCCCGTGCCCCGGAACACCCCACGGTCACCCCGGGTTCCCCACTGGTCCGACCCGCCCCCGACCTCCTGTAGAGTTGAGGCGTGCCGAGCGGGGAAACCGCCCGGCCTACCAGGGGCTATGGCGCAGTTGGTAGCGCGCCTCCATGGCATGGAGGAGGTCTGGGGTTCGAATCCCCATAGCTCCACTCGACTCCGAGACGACTCTGCTCGCGCGTGAACGCGCTCGCCGGGTCGTCTCGTCGTTTCTGTGGGGGCGACCCCCCACGCCCCCGGTGTGCGCTCGCCACGAGCCTTCCGCGTGAGGTGAACGTTTCCGCGCCGCCCGCCGCGCCCCTGCCGAGGGCGGGCACCCTTCTCTCCCTTCCCATGCGGGCGCGCTCGCCGTGGTGCCGTCCCCGGTCGGGGTATCGCTCGATCCGCCGCTGTCGCCGTCCGTTTCCGGCGCCGCGTCCCCAGCTGGCGGTTCTGCCGTTTCCTGGTTCCTTCTCTGTGGAGGGTTGTGGAAACTGAACTGTGCCTTTACGGAAAAACCCTCTACAGGTGGTTCAAGGATAGGGTTGAAGCGGAGGTGTGGAATGCGGATTCTGGTCACTGGGGCGAGTGGGAACGTGGGGCGCCTGGTCGTCGAAGGTTTGCAAGGGGTGGAGGTCCACGCCCTTTCCCGGAGGGTTCGCCGTGATCTACCCTCCGGGGTCCGTGGTGTGGTGGGCGACCTCGCCGATCCGGAGAGCTTGCGCGGGGTTTTCTCGGGGATCGACCGACTCTTTCTCTTTCCGGTTCCGGAAACGGTGGAACGCGTCGTGGAAATGGCGTGTGCGGCGGGCGTCTCCAGGGTCGTGACCCTCTCATCCGGCGCTGTCACCGACGGCTACGACACCGATTTCCATCTGCCGGTCGAAAGGGCCGTGGAGGCCTCGGGAACAGAGTGGACCCACGTGCGCCCGGGGGAGTTCGCGTTGAACCGGCTCTGGCTGTGGGGCCCCTCGGTCAGGCGGAGTCGGGTGGTCCGTGACCCCGCCCCCGAGGAGGCCTGGTACCCGGTGCACGAACGCGACATCGCGGACGTGGCCGTGCTCTCGTTGCTGAAGGACGGCCACACCGGGCGGGCGTACACGCTGAACGGCCCCGCGCTGGTGAGCCGCCGGGAGCAGGTGGAGGCGATCGCCGAGGCCATCGGTGAGCCCGTGCGGTTCGAGGTGGTCGACCCCCGCACGGCGCGCGAGGAGTACCTGGCCCAGGGGGGCTTCGCGGCCGCGAACGCGGACTTCCTGTTGGGGTTCGAGGACTACTCCGGGGAGGAGGCGGACCCTGAGGGTCAGGGCCTCGTCGCGCCGGTCTCGGTTCCCACCTCCCAGGAGGTCACCGGGCGCGCCGCGCGGACCTTCCGGCAGTGGGCCCGAGACCACGCGGCGGACTTCGCGTAGGGGTCAGGCGGCTCCGTGGGCGAACACCACGCCGAGCCAGGACAGGCTGGTGACGATCGCGGCCCGCTGGACCAGGCCGGTGCGGGGCGCGTCCCTTTCCCAGAGGACGCCGAAGGTCCAGCTGGCCCAGGCGGCCGCGGCCGCGACGACCCCTGATCCGAGCTTCCACCCGAGGCCTCCAAGGGCGAACACCCCGATGAGCGCGATGCCGGGGAGCAGGAGGAACACGACCATGCCCGCCCAGTCGTGCAGCTGGTGGGCGCGGGAGTACGCCTCCGGGGTGGTGTCGGGGGTGCCGGGCGGGTAGCCGCGCATCGGGTCCATGCGGAAGACGCCCGAGGCGGCCAGGGCCAGGCCGAGCACCCCCACGGCGAGCGCCAGGGCGACACTGTCGGTGGACCCGGGCAGGGCGAGGGAGCCCGCCGCGACGAGCAGGCCGCACAGGACGAAGTTGGTCGTCTGGACCCACCCGCGCGGACCGAGCGCGAGCGCGCTCACCGGGTGCCGGACCGGGCGGTAGCCGGGGCGGGTGAGCCCATCGAGGAGGAAGACGACGACGAACAGCCAGGAGCCGACGGCTCCGGACCACAGCAGTGCGTTCATGGGGGGCTCCGAACAGGGGGTCTCGTACAGCGATCCTAGGCGGCACGCCATGGTGCAACCCCGGGGTTGCGCTATCGCGACTCTATGTGCAACCCTGGAGTTGCACAAGGGAGGCTGGTATGGACAGCATCGAGCGCACGGTGGACATCGACGCCACCGTCGAGCGGGTCTGGGCCCTGGTTTCGCGGCCGGGCTGGTTCATCAACGACGGACGGGTGGTCGACCACCGGATCGAGGAACTGGGAGACGGCGTCCACCTGGTCCACGACCCCACCCACGGGGAGTTCAGGGTCCGCACTGACCAGCTCGACCCCCCGCACCACGCCGTGTTCAGCTGGCTCGGCAGGGTGGAGGAAGCCCAGTCCACGCGGGTGGAGATCTGGGTCAAGGAGCGGCCGGGAGGGGGCACGCTCTCGGTCGTGGAGAGCGGGTTCGAGGGGCTGGGGCTGGCCGAGGCCGAGCTGCGTCGGCACGTGGCCGAACGGAGCGAGGGCTGGGAGATCGAGCTCGCCGCCGCGCGCAGCCTGCTCGACCCCCGCACCGTCGAGCGCACCGTCCGCGTCGACGCCAGCCGCGAACGGCTGTGGAGGGTCCTCACGACCCCGGAGCACTTCGCGAACTGGTACGCCTTCGACGGGGCCGAGTTCGAGGCCCGCGTGGGGGCGCCGATGAAACTGCGATGGGAGGAGCACGGGACCTTCCGGGGCCGGGTCGTCGAGGTGGACGCGCCGCGCCGGTTCGCCTACCGGATCGCCATGGAGCCCGAGACCGACCCCGGAGCGGCCGACAGCACCCTGGTGACCTTCGAGGTGCGGGCCTCGGGGAGCGGGAGCCTGCTCACCGTGGTCCAGGTCGGGTTCGACGCCCTGGCGGATCGGTTCGGGGACGCCGCCGACAGCGCCTCGGCGGAGCTGCGGGGGTGGGACGGCGGTCTCGCCGCGCTGGTGGAACTCGTTCGCGCGCAGAGGAGATGAGGCGGGTGGACACGGCCCTGTCACCGGTCTTCGCGGCCCTGGGGGACGACACGCGCTGGAGCATCCTGGTCCGGCTCGGGAGGGAACCCGCCTCCGCGTCGGAGCTCGCCCTCGAGTTGCCCGTGACGCGTCAGGCGATCGTGAAGCACCTGGAGGTGCTGCGCGGAGTAGGCCTGGTGCGTACCCGGCGCAGCGGACGATCGGTGGTGCACGAGGTGGAGGGAGCCCGGCTCGACGAGGTCGGGCGGGACCTGTGCGGGATCGCCGCCGCCTGGGACCGCAGGCTCGAAGGGATCAGGTCGATCGCCGAGGAGCGCGACTGAGCGGCTCCTCGGAACTCGTCCGCTCACCCAGGAAGGAGAGCAGGTCGGGGGAGTCCGAGGTGATGCGGTCCACTTCGGTACCGCCGTCGCAGGTGAGCAGCGACACCGTCACGGTGGAACCCGTGCGCTCCACCACCCGCCACAGCGCACCGTGCTCCTCCCAGCGCAGCAGGGCAGCGACGTACCGGTCCCGGTCGGAGGCCATCGGCTCCTCCTTCGCTGTGGCGTGCCCTCCCAGCCTATGAGGGGTGGGCGCGTCGACGCCAGGATCGGAGGCGGGTTCGCCGCCCGGGACGGCGGGTTCGCGGGCTCCGTCGTGCCGGTGGGGTGCCCGGAGTGCGAGCCCTGGGCCCCTGCCCCGCCCCTTCGAAGGGGCGGGGCAGGGCAGGCGGAGACCGAGGACCGACCTGAGGGGGAGTTCACCGCCGCCTCGCCCTGGGGGCGGGGCACGGCGGCGGGAGCTCCGGGACCGGTCGGCCGCGAGCGGCTAGGAGGGCAGTGAGTAGAAGGTGAGTACGGCCGCGTGGTCGGTGGTCCACTCGTTGTCCCGGTGCCCGGGCACCGGAGCCGGGTCGCAGACGACCACGTCACGCGACTCACGCACCGTGAGGTCGCCGGCGTGGTACACGAAGTCGATCCGGTCCTGCGGCTCCACCCGACCGGTCGACCCCTCGTTGAACGGATACAGGGGAGACCAGGTGATGCCGGGCGCGCTCACCGGGTCGGGGTTGGCCACCCGGTAGGAGTCCGTGAACCCCGCCTGCGTCGGCAGCACCGAGGTCGGCCAGGGCACGTCGGCGTACCCGCAGTTCTTCTCGCGGAGCTCCTCGGTCCAGTCCAGGTGCGAGGGTGCGTTGAAGTCCCCCACCAGCAGCACCGGCACGTCATCGGCCGCGTCGACCTGGTGGGACATCGCGGCGAGGGTGTCGGTGATCTGCGGAGTGCGGCCCGAAGCCGCCTCCCGCTCCAGCACCCGCTCCACGTTCATGCCGTCGAAACAGAAGTCGTAGGGGCCGTACGGCGTGTACCCCAGGTGCACGTTCCACAGGTTCACCTGCGACTCCTCGCCGTCCAGCGCGATCCGCACGCCGCCGGAGGCGTTGACCTCGCCGTACTCCTCGACGATCGGATACCGGCTGATCACCCCGAGGCTTCCCGAACCCTGCCAGTGGTACCAGCCCAGGGCTTGCGCCAGCCGGGCCGCGTGCCTGCCCTGGGTCTCCTGGAGCCCGACGACGTCGGCGCCGCTCTCCAACAGGAACCGCAACTGCTTCTCGTGGTAGCCGTTGACCTGCGTGCCGCCGTGCCAGGTGTTGAGACTCATCACGCCCAGCTCGTCGACGAGCGGATCGGTGTGGCGACGGACCGGGATGGTGACGTCCAGCCGCGCGGAGGAACCGTCCACGCCGGTGGCCTCCACCGTCACGCTCGCGGAGGAGCGGTCGGGGCGGGTGACGCCCGCGGGAGGCTCGCGGTGGGCGGAGGCGCGCGGGGTGCCGGTGAGGGTGCCGTCCGGGGAGACCTTCACCCAGGCGTCACCGCTGACCTTCGTGAACTCCGTGCCCCCGCCGCCTCCCGAGACCAGGCCGCCGAGGGTCGCCTCGTACGCCTCGCCCTGTCGCGCGTTGTGCAGCGTGGCCGCCTCGACGGGGAAGGTAGTCGGCCCCTGGGCCGAGCGGCGCACCTCCACGGGCTCGGCCAGCCAGGCGTAGCCGTCGCGTGCCAGGAAGAAGGCCGTGTAGGACCCCGGCTCCAGGGAGTCGGCGGACAACCGCACCGTTCCCTCGGACTCGGGCGCGTACTGCCAGACGAGCGAGGGAGCCACGTACTCCTCGTCCACGGGGCCGCCCCCCGAGGAGCGGTACAGGCCGACCCAGTTGGCGGCGTGCGGTTCGGGGGTCGAGTAGGAGAAGGTGAAGTCCTCCCCCTCGGCCAGGGCCAGGGTGCCCTGTGGTGCGGCGGACGCGGGGACCGCGCCCAACGCCAGCAGGAGTGCGGTGATCACCGTCGGGATCAGGAAACGGACACGCATCCGGGGGAGGCCTCTCTGTCGGGGGATGTCCAGAACTCGAACCACCATCCGGTACCCCGGAAACGCCCGTGTCCAACATGGGGGTATCCGTGCCGAAGCCCGGGTGAACTCGGGCCCGAGCGGTGCGCCGCGCCGTTGTGGGGTGCCCGACACCCACGATGTTCCCGGCACTGCCAGACATCCGATAGAATCGAACCGTCGCCGCAAGGCGCACGGGGCTATGGCGCAGTTGGTAGCGCGCCTCCATGGCATGGAGGAGGTCTGGGGTTCGAATCCCCATAGCTCCACTCGATTCCGAGACGACTCCGCTCGGGGGACTCCGTCCTCCTCGCGGGGTCGTTTCGTCGTTTTCGTGGGGTCCGCGTGGCCGGTGCCCCCACGGTCCCCCTCCTTCCTAGACTGGGCGGATGGACCACGACCCCGCCGACGAGACCAGCCCCGTCATCCAGGTGCTGGACAAGATCCGTGAGGAGGTCGCCGGGCTCACCGGCGGCCGGGTGGCGGACTACATCCCCGAACTCGCGGGCGCCGACCCGGACCGGTTCGGGATCGCGGCGGTCAGCGCCCACGGCCGCTCCTACTGCGTGGGGGAGTCCGAACACCGGTTCACGATCCAGTCGATCTCCAAGCCCTTCGTGTACGCAATCGCCGTGGAACAGCTCGGGCTGGACGTGGTGCACGAGCACGTGGGAGCCGAACCCAGCGGAGAACCCTTCAACGCGATCAGCCTCGACGAGCACGGTCGTCCCGAGAACCCCATGATCAACGCGGGCGCGATCGTCACCACCTCTTTGGTGGAGAACGCCGATCCGCACCGGCGTTTCGAGCGCATCCGCTCGGTGCTGTCCTCCTTCGCCGGGCGCGACCTGGAGGTGGACGGGGACGTCTACCGCTCGGAGGCCGAGACCGGGCACCGGAACCGGGCCCTGGGGTACCTGAGCCTGGCGGGGGGCGTCCTGGTGGGGCAGGTGGAGGACGCCGTCCAGGACTACTTCCGGCAGTGCTCCCTCAGTGTGTCCGTGCGCGACCTGGCGGTCATGGCCGCGACGCTGGCGGTCGGCGGGGTCAACCCGGTGACGGAGGAGCGGGTGGTCTCCCAGCGCACCGCGCGGCACACCCTGTCGATCATGAACAGCTGCGGCATGTACGACCGGGCCGGGGAGTGGGGGCTGCGCGTCGGCATCCCCGCCAAGAGCGGGGTGAGCGGCGGCATCCTCGCGGCCGCTCCCGGCGCCTTCGGGGTGGGCGTGTTCAGTCCGCCCCTGGACGACGCCGGCAACAGCGTGCGCGGGGTGGCGGCCCTGGAGCGGCTCTCCGACGACTACGACCTGCACATGCTCCAGACGCCCTCGGAGCCGCCGTCGCCCATGCACAGCGTGACCCGGGAGGGGAACCGGCTCAACGTGCGGTTGCGGGGCGAGATCGACTTCCTCGCGGCGGAACAGGTGGTATCCCGTCTGGAGGAGGCGATCGACGACGCCCGGGTGACGTCGGTGAGCGTGGCCCTGGAACGGGTCTCCGGGCTGAGCGACGCCGCCCGGTCGCTGTTGGCCGCCGAGCTCAGCGAGCTGGCCGACGCCGGTGTCGACGCCACGGTGAGCGATCCCCGTGGCGTCCGCCGGTCCTGATCCGAAGCGCCTCTCTCCTCGAACCGGATGACGTGGACCAAGCCGTCGTTCCCGTGGATGACGTACGTCCCCGTGGTCGCCGCGCGCTCGGCATGGCTCCTCGTCGTTGACGGAGGGCCCGTGGGAGCAGGTCGACGAGTGGGTGGGCCGGTACCGGGACCGCTGGGAGGGTCGCCTTCGAGTTCGAGGGCATGCCGGGCCACGCTCGCCCGAACCACGGGCGGGGCGGTTCGGCGCGAGGGCCGGACCAGCCCTGCCTGTGGACAACACCGAACCTGTCGTCACCGGCGGGTACTGTCGATCCGTGGCAGATCTCCCCGACGTTCCCACTCTGCTCGCCGCGGCCGTCAAGGCCTTGGGCGGCAGCAGTCGAGTGGGCCAGCAGACCATGGCCGAGGCCGTCGCGGCGGCGGTCGAGGAACGCGAACACCTCGTGGTCCAGGCCGGTACCGGCACAGGTAAGTCCCTGGCGTACCTGGTTCCCGCGATCAGACGCGCGATGCTGACCCGGACCCCCGTGGTCGTCTCCACCGCGACCATCGCGCTCCAGAACCAGCTCATCGACCGCGACCTGCCGCGACTGGCCGCCGCCCTCGCCCCGCTGCTGCCTCGCGAACCCACGTTCGCCGTGCTCAAGGGACGCCGCAACTACCTGTGCCGCAACCGTATGCAGACCGCCTCGGACGAGGAGGCCGAGGGCAGCGAACTCTTCGACGCCCGCCAGCTCTCGTCCCTGGGCCGCCAGGTCGCCCGCGTGCACGAGTGGGCCGAGGAGACCCTCACCGGCGACCGCGACGAGCTGGTCCCGGGCGTGAGCGACCTCGCCTGGCGCCAGGTGTCCGTGGGCGGCAACGAGTGCACGGGCGCACGGGTGTGCTCCTTCGGCCAGGAGTGCTTCGCCGAGTTCGCGCGCGAGGCCACCACCGGGGTGGACGTGGTGGTCACCAACCACGCCATGCTCTCCATCGACATGTCGCAGGGCTACCACATCCTGCCCGAGCACGACACGATCCTGATCGACGAGGCGCACGAACTCGTCGACCGGGCCACGTCCGTGGCCACCGGCAGCCTCACCGAGCGCTCCGTCACCACCGCGGCCAAGCGCGCGGCCCGCCTGGTCGAACCGGGGATCAGCGAACGCCTCTCCGAGTGCGCGGACGGTCTCGCCCTGATGTTCACCGAGGTGCCCGAGGGGCGTCTGGACCACATCGACGAGGGGCTCGCCGGAGCCGTGGCCGCCACCCGGGACGCCTCCGCCGCGTGCGTCGCGGCGATCGGGCCCTCCCCGGGCGGTGAGCTGGACCCGGACACCGCCTCCGAGCGGCGTCTGGCCCTGGCCGCGCTGGGCGAGGTCCGCGAGGCCGCCGAACGGGTCCTGGAGTCCTTCGAGCCACCGCTGCGCGATCGCACGGAGATCGTCTGGCTCACCAAGGTCCCGGCGCGGCCGCCGACACTCAACGTGGCACCGCTCGGAGTGGGCGGGCTGCTGCGGGAGAAGCTCTTCGGCGACCGCACCGTGGTGCTCACCTCCGCCACCCTCACCCTGGGCGGCGACTTCACCGCCCTGGCCCGGCAGTGGGGGCTGGGGCGGGAGGTCGCCCAGGAGGCGGCCGAGCGCGCCGCCCGGGTCGCGACGGTACCCGAACCCGCTCCGGTGGAGGCGGCCGCGCCCGAGCCGCCCGACCCGGGCGCGCCGGAGGCCGCGGGGGACACCGACGAGGACGGTCCGCACCGTGCCGCCGGGGAGCCGCGCTGGCGGGGCATGGACGTCGGCTCACCCTTCGACCACGGTCGGAGCGGCATCCTCTACGTCGCCCGCCACCTGCCCAAGCCCGGCCGGGACGGCCTCTCCGAGGCCTACCTGGACGAGATCGCCCAACTCATCGAGGCCTCCGACGGGCGGGCTCTGGGCCTGTTCTCCTCGATGCGCGCCGCCCAACAGGCCGCGGAGGAACTGCGCGAACGCCTGGACCAGACCATTCTGTGCCAGGGGGAGGACTCCACCGGGCAGCTGGTCCGCAGGTTCGCCGAGGAGGAGCGGTCCTGCCTGTTCGGCACCCTGTCCCTGTGGCAGGGCGTGGACGTGCCGGGGCCCTCGCTCCAGCTGGTGATCGTCGACCGCATCCCCTTCCCGCGCCCCGACGACCCGCTGGCCTCGGCGCGGCAGCGCGCCGTCTCCGCGCACGGCGGTAACGGGTTCCTGTCGGTGTCGGCCACGCACGCCGCGCTGCTGCTCGCCCAGGGCACGGGGCGCCTGTTGCGCTCGACCCACGACCGGGGCGTCATCGCCGTGCTCGACCCCCGCCTGGCCACCGCCGGGTACGGGGGGTTCCTGCGGGCGTCCCTACCGCCCTACTGGGGGACGGCCGACCCCGAGGTGGCCCGTTCCGCGCTGCGCAGACTCGCGGAGAAGGCCGCGGCCGACCAGGACGAGTCCGCGGCCTGACCCACCGGCCGTGGCGCGGGGCCGTGCCACGGCCGGTGGCGGGGGACGTTCAGCCGCGCGTGCGGTAGCCGAAGAGACGGATCGCGTATCCGGGGGAGTCGTCCTCCGGTTCCTGGATCTGCCAGCGGTCGTCGTGCTCGCCCACCAGCAGCTCGTTCCACATCATGTCGATGAGCTTGAGCCGGGACACCACCGAGGCCTCGGGGTCGAGCACGATCGCGTAGGCGTGGTCGGTGAGCCGCTGGGTCACCATGCCCACCGACTGGCCGTCCCAGATCGCGGGCACCGGGGCGTGGCCGATCTCGATCCCGCACAGCCGGAGCTGCTCGACCTCCTCGTCGAGGGCCTCGGCGGCCAGGGCGCCGTCGAGCCGCAGGGCGTCCTCCAGCTCGTCGCGTTCCTCGTCCGCGCGCAGGTAGGCGTGGTAGGTGCGGTAGCCGCACGGCCGGCACTTGCGCCAGACCACGCAGCGGGCCAGCCCGTAGGCGGACTGCGCCTCGCCGACACTCTGGTGGTCGCTCACCTCGCGGACCATGCCGCACTCGCAACACAAGGCAGTGAGATCCTGCTTCATCAGAGTCCCCCCTCCCAGGCGAGTATGCGACGGATGGAGGCCGTTAGGGAACCCGTTCGGCGAGGAAGTCGCGGCAAGGACTCGTCATCAATGCCCAAAATGACCCGGTGACGGGTTTCGGACATGCTCAGAGGGGGTGCGGACGTGGCAGGTCTCACCCCGGGACGGTAGGCTCCGCCCGCACCAGCCGGGGGTCACTCGTCCATGGACAGGCCGCGCTTGTTCCGCGCGGTCCAGTCGCGCATCCGCTGCGGGTAGCCCACGATCTGTACGTCGTAGGCGGGCTTGGCCAGGTTCTTGGCGACCTTGCGGATGACGTCGGGCGAGCCGCAGCGCCGCCTGATCCACTCGCCGTCCGTGGCGACGGCGACGGCGGTGGTCCGTGTGGCGAAGGTTTCGGGCTCCACGAAGAACTCCACGCCCACCCGGCTCTTGGCGAAGTCGATCAGGGCCTTGATGTCCGAATCCTCGGAGGCCCGGTCGAAGCGGGCCTTGCCCTTGCGGTTGGCCTTGCGCAGTCCGAACCGGTCGCGCCATCCCATCGGTGCTCTCGTCTCCCTCGTGCCGCCGTACACCAGCCGCTCGCTGGACACCTCCGATCCTATCGGCCGTGGCCCGGCCCTTGAGGGGCCGGACCGCCCGGGCCGCACCGGGTTTGCGCGTTCTCCAGACAGCTCCGTCACCGCGCTGCTACGTTCTGTTCGCACATGGCACAGGGGGGAGACACCATGACGATGTGGACATGGGTGGGGGAGACCGGACGCCAGCTCCGCGCCGCCGGGCAGGACGAGCTCGCCGAGGCCGTCACCACGCTGCCCGAGCTCAGCGAGGCGGGCGACGCGGTCAGGGTGGAGGCGCTGGCCCGGTCGTCGATGCGCACCGCCCGCCGTCTCGTCGGGGAGGCCACGAAGTCCGACAACCCCGCGCCCACGGCGGTTCCCGCTTCGGTGCCGGGGGTGTTCGGGCCGCCGACGCTGTTCTTCCTGGCGCACTGGCCGCTCGCCGTGCGCGTGGGTTCGCTCGCCGAGGGCCGCCGGGCCCTGGAGCAGGCCCGCGCGGTCGTCGAGGACGAACCCGCGCCGCACCAGTACGGGCCGCTGCCGGTCTCCGCGCTGGAGACGCTGGTCCGCTGCCACGCCAACATCGACGCCAGGGGCACCACCGACCAGCGCCGCGAACTCCTCTCCGCCAGGCGCCTGTCCGGTTGGGAGAGCACCCCGGCCTGGCCCGCCTTCACCCTGGCCCGGGTCCACCTCCTCATCGACGAGGGCCAGGCGGACCGCGCCGAGGCCGAGCTGCGCCGCTACGACCACACGGCCACGGGCCCGGCGGTGCTCGGCGCGGACGGTGTCTTCGCCCTGGTCAGGGCCCTGCGTCACCAGGACAAGCACACCGACGCCCTCGACGCGCTGGACCGCATGGAGGCCGAGCTCGCCCTGGGGGGCCGTACGGGCGAGGGGGCCGTCGCCAACCCGCGCCGTACCGCCCTGCAACGGGTGATCCGGTTCGAGCGCGCGCGGCTGCTGTCGTGGCTGGCCCGGCTGGGTCTGTGCGACGCCCGCCAGGCCATCGGCCTGCTGCCCACGGTGGAGGAGGCCGAGACCTACCCCAAGCTGCGCGCGGCGTGGGTGGAGTCGGTGGAGAACCTCGTGTGCCAGGGGAGTGTCCGCAACGACTGGCGGCTCGGTGTGCGTGTGACCACCTGGTCGCGCTACTTCGAGCGGGTGGGTGCCCCCCGTCGGGGCGCCGAGCTGGCACTGGCGGCGTCCAGGCTGGCCAGCGGCCGGGGCGCGCGCTGGGTGGCGGAGTGCTCGGCGCAGCGGGCCGAGCGCCTCATCAGCGAACTCGGCGGTGCCGAGGAGATCACCGGAGACCTGGTGGAGGTGAGGTCCATGGTGCGGGGAATGCAGACGATCCGGCCGCTTGCCCCTGCCACGGGCATCCTTGACTTCCTCCGCGCGCAGAAGGCCGAGGAGGTCAACCCCGAGCAGCAGGCCGAGCAGGTCAACGTGGCGCTCATGGAACGTCCGCACGACTCCGCGCTGCTGAGCGCACTCGGGCAGGTCGGCCGTACCCTGATGCTCTCCGACGTGGCCACCGAGCCGCAGTGGAGGCACGTCCGCGAGCAGCCGGGCGACCAGCGCGCCGCGCTGTCCCTGCTGGAGACGCTGCTGCACGACAACGACACCGCCGGAGTGCGCGACCTCGTCCGCACGCTGGCCGCGGGCGCGATCGTCCCCGATCCCGCTCGGGTGCGCGAGCGGCCGGGCGGGACCAGTCCGGTCACCGGTGCCCCCGGGGCGGGTCTTCGCCCGGTGGAGGAGTACGCGTCGGCGGACGACCACCAGCCGGTGCGCCACCACGCGCCGGTGCTGGAGCAGCGGACCGTTCCGGACCGACCTCGGGTGGAGGAACCCCGGACCCTTCCCGACGAGGCTCCGGTGCGCGGACAGCGGCTGGCCCCGGCCCACTCGCGGGCGGGCGACCAGAGGTCGGCCTAGATCGTTGATGTGAAATGTGTGCCCTGGTCAGTGGTCGTAAGCGATCAACGATCGCTTGACCGGGGCACCGATCAGCCAGTTGTGCCAGATC
>NZ_JBEYHA010000061.1:0-30013 GCF_040635075.1 Nocardiopsis sp. NPDC007018 | reverse complement strand
ACCGCCGTGGTCTGGCACAACGACCGCACCGGCCAGCCGGTCCTACGCTCATTGACCGCTTACGATCACTGACCCCTTGGAATCACTCATCTAGGCGACCGGGCCGGGGACCACGGCGACGCCGACCAGTTCGACCAGGGCGTCCGGCTCGAACAACTCCACCACTCCGAGCAGTGCCATGGCCGGATAGTGCCGGCCCAGGTGGGCGCGGTAGGCGCGGCCGATCTCGCGGGTCGCCGCCCGGTAGCCGGGGACGTCGGTGGTGTAGATGGTCAGGCTCACCAGGTGTTCGGGGGCGCCCCCGCAGGCCCGCAGCGCGGTGACGACATTGGCCAGCGCCACCCCGAACTGGTCCGGCAGCGGCCCGGCCGCCAGGGCGCCGTCCGGCCCGGAGCCGATCTGCCCCGACAGGTGGACGGTGCGTCCCGGAGCGGGTACCACCGCGTGCGAGAAGCCGGGGGTGGGTCCGAGTTCGGGCGGGTTGACGAGCGTGTGCGGGCTGGCGGGCAGCGGCATGGCTCCGGGGTGGTCGGTCTCCACTAGCGCCCCTTCCACTCGGGGTCCCGGCGGCCGGTGAAGGCGGCGTGGAACTCGGCGTAGTCGGCGCTCTTCATCAGGAGCGCCTGGGTCATGGCCTCCAGCTCGATCGCCCCGGACAGGCCCATGTCGAGCTCCCGGGAGAGCAGTGCCTTGGTCTGCGCGTACCCGAAGGCGGGCCCCTCGGAGAGCCGGGTGGCCAGCCGGTCGACCGCTTCGTCGAGGGCGTCGTCCTCGACCAGCTGGCTGACCAGCCCGTAGCGGTCGGCCTCGGCCGAGTCGAGGGTGTCGCCGAGCATGAGGATCTTCGTCGCGTTCCCCAGGCCCACCATGCGCGGGAGCAGGTAGGCGGCGCCCATGTCCGCGCCGGACAGCCCCACCTTCGTGAACAGGAAGGCGAAGCGGGCGGAGCGGGCCACCACACGGAAGTCGGCGGCCAGGGCCAGCACTGAGCCCGCCCCGGCGGCGATCCCGTGTACCCCCGCGATCACCGGCACCGGGCACTCGCGCAGGGCACGGACCACCTCACCCGTCATCCGGGTGAAGGCCAGCAGGTCGTCGGGGTCCATCTCCAGGGTGCGGCCGATGATCTCGTCGACGTCTCCGCCCGAGCAGAACCCCCGGCCCGCGCCGCGCAGGACCAGGACCCGGGTGTCGCCCCGGTGCGGGAGTTCGGTGACCAGGTCGCGCAGGTCCGCGTAGGCCTCGAAGGTCAGCGCGTTGAGCCGGTCCGGCCGGTCGAGGGTCACCGTGGCCACCCCGTTCTCGCGGCCGAACCCGAAGTGGCGCCAGTCCTCGGTCAGGGGCGCGGACGCCCGGAAGGGGCTCATCGTTGGATACCTCCGCCGTCGATGGTCAGTGACTGGCCGTTGACCGCCCCGGCCAGGGGGCTCGCCAGGTAGGTGACGGCGGCCGCCACCTCCTCGGGTTCGATGAGCCGCCCCAGGGGCCCGGCCGTGGCCAGTGCCGCCTCGGCCTCCGCGAGCCCGCGACCGGTGTGTTCGGCGATGCGGGCCACGGAGCGCTCGGTCATGGGGGTGCGGACGAAGGAGGGGCAGACCGCGTTGCTGGTGACCCCGGTGCCCGCGACCTCGGCGGCCACCGACCGGGCCAGGCCGAGCATCGCGTGCTTGGAGGCGGCGTAGGCGGCGGTGTAGCGGGAGCCGGTGTGCGCCGCGGTGGAGGCGACGAAGACGATCCGGCCGCGATCGCGTTCGAGCATTCCGGGGAGGATCGCCCGGGTGAGGAGGAAGGCGGAGGTGGCGTTGGCGCGCAGGTGGTCCTCCCACAGGTCGAGGCCGGTGCGCCGCAGGGGTGCGCTCCGTGCCGTGCCCGCGTTGTTGACCAGGACGGTCACCGGCCCCAGTCCGTCCGCGAGGGACTCCACGGCCCGTTCGTCGGTGACGTCGCAGACCCGGGCGGTGACGTGCAGACCGTGCGCGCGGGCGCGGCGTTCCATGGCGGCGAGCCGCCCGGAGTCGCGCCCGAGGGCGACCACCTCGTCACCGGCGTTCGCCAACGCGAAGACGACGGCCCGCCCGATACCGCCGGAGCCACCGGAGACCACGACACGCCGTTCGGAGTCAGCCATGCCCGGAATGTATCACCGGACCGTGACCGTCGTCACTGTTCCGACATAAGACTGGTGTGTATGGGACAGAAGGAACGGAAGGTGTCTTGGGTGGGGAGGGCGACCCCAACGGGACGGCGCCGACGACACGGGGGTCGTCGGCGCCGCGAGGGGCGGACCGGTGCGGCCACGGGGGCCGGGCGGGCTAGAAGGCGGGACCGGCCTCGAGGGCGTCCTCGATGGTCTGGGCGCGCTGCTCCTCCACCGTCTCGACCAGCTCGGCCTCGTGCGCCTCGATCTCGGCGGTCACCTCGGCGGCCAGCGCGCGCAGCGCGACCTCCTGGGTGACGATGCCGCCGCGCACGCGGTTGTTGTCGCCGACCTGCGCGGTCGGGCTGTTGTCGGAGGCGGTCAGGGTGCCGCCCACGATGTTGTTGTCGATGTACACGCCACCGCTGACGCCGGTGACCGTCAGGTCGCCGTCGATGTAGTTGAGCGAGCTGGCGAAGCCCTCGGTGGCGCCGGCGCCCACGGCCACCGGGCCGTTGCCGCCGGTGTAGGTCGCGTCACCGATGACCTCGCTGTCGACCAGGACGCCGCCGGAGCCCGCGTCGGTGACGGACAGGTCGCCGCGGACGACGCTGTCGAAGATGTCCACGTACTCGACGCCCTCGGCGCTCACGCCGCCCAGGCGCGAGCCGCTCACGTAGACCTCACCGACACTGGCGCTGACGGAGGAGGCAGAGGAGTCGACCACGAAGACGAAGCCGTCGTTGTCGGCGCCCTCGGCGGCCGCGGCGCTCAGACCGGAGACCGAGGTGCCGTCCTCGAGGTAGGTGCCGTAGGAGCCCGTGTTGACGACGTCGCCGCCGACCTCGGTGTCCGACGCGTCGAAGTAGCCGCCGTTGGAGACGGTCACGGTGCCGTCGATCTGGCCACCGATGATGTGCAGGTTGGCGTCGCCCTCGACGGTGACCTTGCCCTGGATGACGGTGCCGTCAAGGAAGCAGCTCGCACCGGCCGGAACCTTGAGATCAGTGGGCAGGGTGACCGCGCCACCGTGCCCCGAGCAGAGAGTGACCAGGTCCGCCTGGGCGGGGGCGGCCATGAGGGTGACGCCGCCGATGGCCAGGGCCGCGGTGGCGGTGGACGCAGCGATCTTGCTCCCGAGCTTCATGCGGGGGAATTCCTTTCGTCGTGACCGGTGGGGTCCGACGCTCCTGAGGAGGGTGCGGGAAGAGCGCCGTGTGGACACCACAGAGAAAGTACCGAGCCCACAGCGCTTTGGGAATACTTGCAGGAGAAGATTCGCCTCTGTCCAGGTTTCCACCAGAAGAACGATCTCTGTGACCTCGGTTACCTCTGGGGCGTGGGAAACCCCCTGGTGAGCGCGTGCTCCATGTGCCGGGAACGGAAGTGGGCCGCCCGGTGTCCCGAGCGGCCCGAGGGGCGTGCGCCCCGAGGTCCGGTACCTACTTCAGATGGCCGTCGCCGGTGACCACGTACTTGGTGGAGGTCATCTCCGTGAGCCCCATCGGCCCTCTTGCGTGCAGTTTCTGGGTGGAGATACCGATCTCCGCGCCGAAGCCGAACTCGCCGCCGTCCGTGAAGCGCGTGGAGGCGTTGACCATCACGGCCGCCGAGTCCACCCGGCTCACGAAGTACCGCGAGGTGCTGAGCGAGTCGGTGACGATCGCCTCGGTGTGCTGGGTGGAGTAGCGCCTGATGTGCGCGAGGGCGGCGTCGACGTCCGGCACCACCCGGACGGCCAGGTCCAGGGACAGGTACTCGGTCGCCCAGTCCTCCTCGGTGGCCTCGACCACCGTGGCGCCGGTCGGGTGGGCGGCGGCCACCGCGAGGACCCGCGCGTCCGCGTGCACGGTCACCCCGGCCTCGGCCAGGGAGGCGAGGACCCGGGGCAGGAACGCGTCGGCGACCGCCTCGTGCACCAGCAGCGTCTCGGCGGAGTTGCACACCGAGCACCGCTGGGCCTTGGCGTTGGTGGCGATGGCCACCGCCTTGTCCAGGTCGGCGTCGGCGTCCACGTACACGTGGCACAGGCCCTCGCCGGTCTCGATGACGGGGACCGTCGAGTCGCGGACCACCGCCTGGATGAGCGAGCCGCCGCCGCGCGGGATGAGCACGTCGACGAGGCCACGGGCCCGCATCAGGGCCGTGGAGGACTCCCGGGTGCGGCCCGGCACCATCTGGACGGCGTCGACCGGCACCCCGGTGCCCTCCAGGGCGTCGCGCAGCACGCCGATGATGGCGGTGTTGGAGTGGTAGGCGGAGGAGGAACCGCGCAGCAGTGCGGCGTTGCCGCTCTTGAGACACAGGGCCGCGGCGTCGGCGGTGACGTTGGGGCGTCCCTCGTAGATGATGCCGATGACACCGAGCGGGACCCGGATCTGCCGAAGGTCCAGGCCGTTGGGCAGGACACCGCCGCGCACCGACTCCCCCACCGGGTCCGGCAGCTCGACGACCTCGCGGACCGCCTCGGCGATGGCCTCGACCCGCGCCGGGGTCAGGGTGAGCCGGTCGACCATGGCAGCGCTCGTACCGTCCCTGCGGGCCCGTTCGACGTCCTCGGCGTTGGCGGCGGTGATCTCGTCCGCCCGCTTGACCAGGGCGTCGGCGATGGCCAGCAGGGCGCCGTCCTTCACCGCGCGGCTCAGCGGGGCGAGCTCGGCCGCCGCTTCCCTGGCGCGTTCGGCGACCGCGTGGACCGCGCGCTCGATGTCACTCATGGCAGTCATCCTTGTCAGGGCTTCCTTGCTCGGGAGGCCGCCCGGGCCGGTGGACCCACCCCTTCGTAGGGCACCGGACCAGCGGAATCCCCCTCAGCGTATAGCGCCGCGCCGCCGCGCACACGGAGTTGTCCACAGGGTGGGACGCCGCCTCCCGATACCGCTCAGGTCCAGCCGTAGCGTTCCCGCAGGACCGCCGCGACCCGCCAGAACAACTCCTCGTCCATCACGGCGGCCTCCCTGCGGATCGACGCCTCGTCGAACTCGAAGAGGCGGTCGACCCGTACGAAGGAGTCGCGGCCCTCCCGGTCCCAGGCGCCCGCGCCGATCGGCAGCCAGTCCTGGCGTTCGCGCTCGTCCGGCACCTGGGAGGAGAGCATGAGGCCGTGCAGGCGCTCGCCCCGGCGGCCGACCACGAGCAGGGGGCGGTCCTTGCCCTGGGCGGGGTCCTCTTGGTAGGGCACCCAGGTCCACACGACCTCGCCCGCGTCGGCGAGGCCGTCGCGCTCCGGGGCGTAGACGAGTCGGGTGGCGTTGCGCCCGGTGGGCACCTCCCGGACGGCGCCCTCCTGCGGGTGGGCCTCCGTGCCCTGTTGGAGACCGCGTCGCGGAGCCGCCTCCGCGCGCCGGTCGGTGCCGTCGCGCCCGGGGGTCTCGCCCCGGCGCTGGTTTCCTTGTTGTGTCGTGTGTTGGCTCACGCACCGCATCCTAGGACCCGTTCGGCCGCTCCGCACCGTGCGTCGACGGACCGGGCACGGACGGTGGGCGGAAGGCGGTGGGCGCCGAGGGGCGCCTCGGGGCTCCGCGAGGCCGGGCCGTAGTGTCGACCGCATGCACTCCGCACCCCTGCCCCCCGTCCACGGTTCCTCTCCTCCGGTCCCGCGGTGAGCGCCCCCTCGAACGGCACTCCCGGCGGCGGCTCGGGCCGACGCGTCCTGGTCACCGGCGGCGCCTCCGGGCTGGGGGCCGCCCTGGTCCGCCGGTTCGCCGCGCGCGGTGACCGGGTGATCGCCACCGACCTGGCCGAACACGCGCCCGACGCGCTCCCTCCGGGCGTGGCCTACCTGCGCCTGGACGTCACCTCCGACCACGACTGGGAGAACGCCCTCACCCGTGTCGAGGACCTCTGGGGCGGCCTGGACGTCCTGGTCAACAACGCCGGGATCGCGGCGGGAGGTCGGATCGACGTCCTCACTCTCGACGACTGGCGATCGATCACCGACGTCAACCTGTTCGGCGTGGTCCGGGGCTGCCGGACCTTCGCCCCGCTCTTCAAGGGGCAGGGGTCGGGGCACTTCGTCAACGTGGCCTCCATGGCCGGGCTCGTGCACCCTCCGGTGATGAGTTCCTACAACGCGGTCAAGGCGGCCGTGGTCGCGCTCAGCGAGACCCTCCGGCACGAGCTCGCACCCTACGGCGTCACCACCTCGGTGGTCTGCCCGTCGTTCTTCCGTACGGGACTGGCCTCCTCCCTCAGCGGCAGCGACCCCGAGGTGGAGGCGTCGGCGACCCGGCTGATCGACGGGTCGAGGCTGTCCGCCGAGGAGGTCGCCGCGCGGGTACTGCGGGGTGTGGACCGGCGTCGGCCCGTCATCCTCACCGACCGGGCGGGACGGACCGCCCTCCGCGCCAAACGGTGGCTGCGGCCCCTGTACGACCTGGCCATGCGGCGGGTCGCCGAGGGCGTCCGCCGCCGCGTCGATCCCGCCTCCCCCACGGCGGACCACCCCACGGAGAACCGCGCATGAGCAAGGGAACCATCATCATCACCGGGGCCTCGGCCGGGCTGGGCGCCGAGATGGCGCGCCAGTTCGCCGCCCTCGGCTACGACCTCGGACTGTGCGCCCGGCGCACCGCACCGATGGAGGAGCTTCGGGACGGGATCATCTCCGCCCATCCCGGGCGCCGCGTGGTCCTGAGGGCCCTGGACGTCACCGACGACGACGCGGTGTTCCGGGTCTTCGGGGAGATCGCGGACGAGTTCGGCACGGTGGACCGGGTGATCGTCAACGCCGGGCTGGGCAAGGGCGCTGCCCTGGGCACCGGGCGCCACGACGCCAACCGGCGGACCGCCATGACCAACTTCGTCGGGGCCCTGGCCCAGGCCGACGCCGCCATGGAGATCTTCCGCGCGCAGGGGCGCGGCCACCTCGTCCTGGTCTCCTCCATGTCGGCTCTGCGCGGCATGCGCCGGGCCATGACCGTCTACGCGGCCACCAAGGCCGGGGTGAGCGCGATCGCGGAGGGGCTGCGCGCCGAGCGGGTGCCGGGCCTGGACGTCTCGGTGGTCCACCCCGGCTACATCCGTTCGGAGATGAACGAACACGTCACACAGCGGACCCGGTTCATGGTCGACACCGAGCCGGGGGTCAGGTCCATGGTGGCCGCCATCGAGCGGCGCCGGGTGAGCGCCTACGTACCCGCGTGGCCGTGGGTGCCGATCGGCTTCCTCATGAAACGGCTGCCCCTGTCCGTGGTCACCAGGCTCACCTGAGTCCGACCGCACCCGAGCGCCGGGGGTTCCGGGGCGGCCGCCTCAGAGCTCCCGCACGGTCCGCATGATGCGCTCGCGGGCGTGCCCGCCCTCCGGGACGGGCACCAGCGGGTGGATGTGGAAGGCGCCCTCCTCCTCGTGGAACTCCACCGTCCCCCCGGCCGCGCGGACCCGGTCGCGCAGGAGCCGGGTGTCCGGCAGGAGCAGGTCGCGGGTGCCGATGTACAGGTCCACGGGCGGCAGCCCGGCCATCGGCCCGTACAGCGGGCTGAGCCGGGGGTCGGTGAGGTCGTCGCCGTCCGCCCACTCGGCCGCGGCCTCCAGCATCCCGGCGGGGGCCAGCCAGGGGTCGGACCCCTCGACCTCCGCGATGTCGGGGTTGGACATCGTCAGGTCGGTCCAGGGGGAGATCAGCACCAGACGTGCCGGAACGGGCAGACCGGCCCCGGTCAGCGTCTGGGTGAGGGCCAGCGCGAGCCCTCCCCCGGCGGAGTCGCCCGCGACCAGGGTGCGCCCGGGTGACACGTCCGCCAGGAGCTCGCGGTAGACAGCGGTCACGAACGGGAAGGCCTCGCGGTAGGTGTACTCGGGGGCCAGGCCGTAGACGGGTACCTCCACGCGGCAGCCCGCGTCGGCCATCCGGGAGACCAGTACCCAGTGCCACGCGGAGACCTCGCTCACGTAGGTGCCTCCGTGCAGGTAGAGCACGGCCCTCTCCGGCGCCGTACCGACGCGGGGGCGCACCGTGTACACGGGGAAGCCGCCGGTCACCCGACGGTTCACCCAGTGCCGCGCGGTGAGCCAGTGCGGAGGGTCGGCGTCCTCCTTGGGCCCGTGGAGCCACGCGCGGGTGTCCGCCGCCGACTCCAGGGTCGGCTTGCGCAGGACCCTCAGGGCCAGCGCCGCCAGGTGCGTCACCAGACTCGCCACGCGTGCCACCCTCCTCGGTACGTCCCGTCAGCGGCCCCGGTCGGGTCCGTCAGAGCACCACGAGGTCGTCGCGGTGCACGAGCTCGCGCTCGTAGGAGGGGCCCATCTCCCGCGCCAGCCACCGGGTGGATCGGCCCATGAGGTCGGGGACCTCGGCGGCGTCGTAGTTGACCAGCCCCCGGGCCACCACCGCCCCCTGCTCGTCGCGCAGGTCCACCGGGTCGCCCGCGCTGAAGTCCCCCTGGACCCTGACCACCCCTGCGGGCAGCAGCGACGCCTTCTCCCGCACCACCGCCCTCACCGCGCCCGGGTCCAGGATCAGGCTCCCCCGGCCCGCAGTGGCGTGGGCCAGCCACAGCTGGCGGGCGGAGGGGCGTCGGCCGTCGGCGGGGGCGAAGAACGTCCCCACCCGCTCGCCGGACAGCGCAGCCCGGGCGTTGGCGGCCGAGGTCAGCAGGGTGGGCACCCCGGCCTCGGTGGCGATCCGCGCGGAGTCCACCTTGGTGACCATCCCGCCGGTGCCCACACCCCGCCTGCCCGCGCTCCCGATGTCGATCCCGTCCAGGTCGGCCCGGCCGCGCACGAGGTGCACCACCGAGGTCCCCTCGTCCGCCGGGTTGCCGTCGTAGAGCGCGTCGACGTCCGACAGCAGGACCAGGGCGTCGGCCCGCATCAGGTGCGCCACCAGGGCGGCGAGGCGGTCGTTGTCGCCGAACCGGATCTCGTGGGTGGCCACCGTGTCGTTCTCGTTGACGATCGGCAGGGCGCCGATGTCCAGGAGTCGGCGCAGGGTGCGCTGGGCGTTGCGGTGCTGCACCCGCCGCATCATGTCCTCCACCGTGAGCAGGACCTGGGCGGCGGTCAGCCCGTGCCCGGCCAGCTCCGCGGCGTAGGAGGCCACGAGCAGGCCCTGGCCCACGCTCGCGGCCGCCTGCTGCGAGGCCAGGTCGTGCGGGCGGCGGGCCATACCGAGCGGCGTCATCCCGGCGGCGACCGCGCCGGAGGAGACCAGGATGACCTCCTGCCCGAGGGCCCGCCGGTCGGCCAGGACCTCGACCAGGTCCCGGATACGACCGGAGTCGATCAGACCGTCCGGGGTGGTCAGTGAGGAGGACCCCACCTTGACCACGACCCGGCGGGCTCCGGCGACCGCCGACCGTCCGGCCGCCTCCAGGGCGTCGACGTCGCTCCGCCCGGCCCGCCGGCCGGTGTTGTACTGGGTGTCTGCGCTGTGCACCACGAGGGGCTTTCCATCCGTGGCACGGCGCCCTGCCGAGCGCCGTGCTCGTACCTTGTCTGGGTTCGGCTGGTGTGGAGCGGTCGGTCCCCGCGCGGTTCAGCCCAGCCGGGCGTCGGACCCGCGCGGGCCGGACGGGACGGCCTCGGCGTCCAGCGAGTTGTCCCAGTCGAAGACCACGGCGTCCTCGTCGGTGCCGATCTGCACCTCGGCTCCCTGGACGGCCCCGGCCTTGGCCAGCGCGTCCTCGATACCGAGGCGGTTGAGGCGCTCGGCCAGGTAGCCGACGGCCTCGTCGTTGGAGAAGTCGGTCTGGCGCACCCACCGGGCGGGCTTGTCGCCGCGCACCTGGAAGGAGTTGTTCCCGAGCGGCACGACCTCGAAGGGGACGTCACCGATCATCTTGGGACGCAGGACGATGCGGGTGGGCTCCTCGACCGGGGCGCTCCGGCGGGCCTGCGCCACCTGCTCGCCCAGCGCGAAGGAGAGTTCCCGGAGCCCCTCGCGGGAGGCGGCCGAGACCTCCATCACCCGGTAGCCGCGCTCCTCCAGCATGGGGGTGACCATGTCGGCGAGGTCGCGGGCCTCGGGCACGTCGACCTTGTTCAGGGCGACGATGCGCGGACGGTCGGACAGGTCCACCCCGGCCTGCTCGCCGTACGCGGACAGCTCCGCCTCCAGGGCGTCCAGATCGCTCACCGGGTCGCGGCCCGGCTCGTAGGTGGCGCAGTCCAGCACGTGCAGCAGGGTGGAGCAGCGCTCGATGTGGCGCAGGAACTCCAGGCCCAGGCCCTTGCCCGCGCTCGCGCCGGGGATCAGTCCGGGCACGTCGGCGATGACGTACTGGGTGGAGCCCGCCTCGACCACGCCCAGGTTGGGGACGAGGGTGGTGAACGGGTAATCGGCGATCTTGGGCCGGGCCGCCGACATCGCCGCGATCAGCGACGACTTCCCGGCGCTGGGGAAGCCCACCAGGCCGACGTCGGCGATGGTCTTCATCTCCAGGCGGACGTCGAAGGCCTCGCCCTCCTCGCCCTTGAGGGCGAAGCCGGGGGCCTTGCGCTTCTTGGAGGCCAGCGCGGCGTTGCCCAGGCCGCCGCTGCCGCCCTGGGCCAGGACCAGGCGGGTGCCGTGGCCGACCAGGTCGGCGATGACCTCGCCGTTCATCCGGGTGACCACCGTGCCGTCGGGGACGGTCAGGACCAGGTCCTGGCCCTTGGCCCCGGCCCGGTGGCCGCCCTGGCCGGGGGTGCCGTTCTGGGCGTCGCGGTGCGGGCGGCGCTGGTAGTCCAGCAGGGTCGCGCTCTGGGTGTCGACCTCCAGGACGACGTCGCCGCCCTGCCCGCCGTTGCCGCCGTCCGGGCCGCCCAGCGGCTTGAACTTCTCACGGTGCACGGAGGCACAGCCATGCCCGCCGTTCCCGGCCTTGACGTGCAAGACCGCCTCGTCGACGAAGTCAGGCATAGCTCTCCCCGTTACTCATGCGGTCCCCACCACCCGGAGGGAACCGGTACTCCACGCGTGTCACCAGTGACAACGCGAAGGGCGGGCCAGTGTTCCCTGGCCCGCCCCGAAGAATCGCCGTTCCGGCGCGGCCTAGACCGCGGCAGGGACGATGTTCACGGCCTTGCGGCCGCGGAAGTTACCGAACTTGACCTCACCGTCGACCAGGGCGAACAGCGTGTCGTCGCCTCCGCGGCCCACGTTGGCACCGGGGTGGAACCTGGTGCCGCGCTGACGGATGAGGATCTCGCCGGCAGAGACGGTCTGACCGCCGAAGCGCTTCACGCCGAGGCGCTTGGCGTTCGAATCACGACCGTTCTTGCTGGAAGAAGCGCCCTTCTTGCTTGCCATGTCTCCAGGCCTCCTACTTCGCCGCGATGCCGGTGACGCGCACCTGGGTGTGCTTCTGGCGGTGTCCCTGGCGCTTCTTGTAACCGGTCTTGTTCTTGTACTTCAGGATGTTGATCTTGGGGCCCTTGGTCTCGCCGAGGACCTCGGCGGTGACCGTGTAGCCGCTCAGCTTGTCGGCCTCGCTGATGACGTTGTCACCGTCGACCACAAGGATGGGCTGCCACGTCAGGGTGGCGCCGGTCTCGTCGGAGACCCTGTCGATGTTCAGGACGTCATCGACAGACACCTTCTCCTGTCGGCCGCCCGCTCGCACGATCGCGTACACCGGGTAACTCTCTTCCTGCTCGCTCAACGAATAATGCGCTCACTCATGACCGTGATGCCACGATCCACGAATCGCCTGTAGCGGGGCGCGGGGATCTGAGGGAAACAAACCCCTTGGTGGAGAGCACTGCGGTCTCGGGGCGCGCGAACATTTGGGGCGCGCCGACGCACCGTCCATCAGATTACCACCGACCCGACACAGGCCCGCACACGTGCCCTGGCCCGGAACCGGTCGTGACCGGTTCCGGGCCAGGCTGTCTTCCCGCCTGAACCGCTGGTCAGCCCACGTCGACCGCGGTGCTCTCACTGGTCTGCGAGGTCGCCGCAGCCTTGGTCCGCCGCGTACGGCGGCGCTTGGGCCGTTCGGTGGCGCCGTCGGCGTCACCGTCCGCGGAGGCGGGTGTCTCGGTGGCGTCGGTGTCCGAGTCCTGCTCGGCACCGTTCGCCTTCGTCCGCTCACCCTCACCGCTGTCGGCCGGGGCCGTCTTGCGGGTGGTGGTGCGCCGACGGGTCTTCTTGGCCGGGGCCTCCTCGGCGGCGGGGGCCTCAGCGGCCTCCTGGGCGGGCTCCGCCTCCTGGGCGGCACCCTCCGGGGCCTGGGCGGGCTCCGTGGCCTTCTTCGCGCGGGAGGAGCGCTTACGCGTCTTCTTCGCTGGTGCGGCCTGCTCGGCCTCGGGGACCCGCTCGGACTCCGGCGCGGCCTCCTCGACCGCGACGGGCTCGGGCTGGTCGGCCTCGGCGGACGCCGGCTCCGCGGCCCTGCGGCCACGGCTCCTCTTGGCGGGCTTCTCGGACTTCTCCGGCTTCTCGGCCCCGCCGGACCCCTCCGTCTGCTCGACGGGCTGGTCGGCGGTGTCCTCGGCGCTCACGGGCCGGTCGTCGCCGTCCTGGCGGTCGGCCTTGGCGGAGGCGTCCTTGTCGCCGGAGGCGTCGGCCTCGCCCTTGCCCTTCTTCTTCTTGCGCCCGCCGGTGCCGCCACCGCCGCCGCCCTTGTTCTCCACCGGGTCGCTGGAGAGCAGGAGGCCACGGCCGTTGCAGTGGTCGCAGGTGTGCGAGAAGGCCTCGAGCAGCCCCTGGCCGACCCGCTTGCGGGTCATCTGCACCAGACCCAGCGAGGTGACCTCGGCCACCTGGTGCTTGGTCCGGTCCCGGGAGAGGCACTCCAGCATGCGGCGCAGCACCAGGTCGCGGTTGGACTCCAGCACCATGTCGATGAAGTCGATGACGATGATGCCGCCGATGTCGCGCAGGCGCAGCTGGCGGACGATCTCCTCGGCCGCCTCCAGGTTGTTCTTGGTGACCGTCTCTTCGAGGTTGCCGCCCTGACCGGTGAACTTGCCGGTGTTGACGTCGACCACGGTCATGGCCTCGGTGCGGTCGATGATCAGCGAGCCGCCGCTGGGCAGCCAGACCTTGCGCTCCAGCGCCTTGTTGATCTGCTCGTCGATCCGGTAGGCGGAGAAGACGTCGCGGTCCTCTCCCCAGTGCGAGAGCCGCTCGGAGAGGTTGGGCGCCACGTAGTCCACGTACTCGTGGACGGTGGTCCAGGCCTCCTCCCCGGAGACGACCAGGCTGGAGAAGTCCTCGTTGAAGACGTCGCGCACCACGCGCACCGTCAGGTCCGGCTCGCTGTTGAGCAGGGACGGGGCGTTGGCCGACTTGGACTTGCGCTTGATCGAGTCCCACTGCTTGGCCAGACGCGTGATGTCGCGCTCCAGCTCCTCCTCGCTGGCGCCCTCGGCGGCGGTGCGCACGATCACGCCGGCGCCGGAGGGCATCACCTTCTTGAGGATGGTCTTCAGGCGCGCGCGCTCCTTGTCCGGGAGCTTGCGGCTGATGCCGGTCATCGACCCGCCGGGCACGTACACCAGGTAGCGGCCGGGCAGGCTGATCTGGCTGGTCAGGCGGGCGCCCTTGTGGCCGACCGGGTCCTTGGTGACCTGCACCAGGACCGACTGGCCGGACTTGAGCACCGACTCGATGCGCTTGGGCTGGCCGTCCAGGCCGAAGGAGTCCCAGTTGACCTCGCCCGCGTACAGCACGGCGTTGCGGCCCTTGCCGATGTCGACGAAGGCGGCCTCCATCGACGGCAGGACGTTCTGGACCCGGCCCAGGTACACGTTGCCCACGTAGGAGCGGTGCGTGGCCCGGTCCACGTAGTGCTCGACCAGGATGTCGTCCTCGAGGACGGCGATCTGGGTGCGGTCGCCGGTCCGGCGCACGATCAGGTCGCGCTTGACCGCCTCGCGGCGGGCCAGGAACTCCGACTCGGTGACGATCGGCGCGCGGCGCCGGCCCTGCTCGCGCCCCTCGCGGCGGCGCTGCTTCTTGGCCTCCAGACGGGTGGAGCCCCGAACCGCCTGGACCTCGTTCTCGATCGGCCGTTCCTGACGCGGCTCGCGCACCTTGACCACGGTGTTGGGCGGGTCGTCGTGGGTGCCCTCGCCGCCGGAGCCCGAACGGCGGCGACGGCGACGGCGGCGACGGCTGCCACCGCGCTCACCCTCGGCCGCGTCGTCCCCGGACTCGTCCTCCGCGCCGTCCTCGTCGGCGGCGGAGCGGTCGTCAGCGCCCCGGTCGGCGGTGTCCTCGGGTCCGGCGGAGTCGCCGCGGGCGTCGTCGGTGTCGGCGTCCTCGCCGCCCCGCGAGCGTCCGCGTCCGCGTCCGCCCCGGCGACGACGCCGGCGGCTGGGACGCTCGTCGGTACCGGTCTCCTCGGCGGGGGCCTCGGCGGTCGCGTCCTCGGTGTCGTCCTCGTCCTCGTCGGCCTCGACGACCGGTTCGGCCTTGGGGCGGGTCCGGGCGGGAGCGCTGGCGACGGGGGGCTGGAAGAGCATCCCGCCGGGCGGCTGGAAGACGGCGCCGCCGGTGTCGGCGACGTTCTCCTCGGCCTCCTCCGCGGGCTGGTCGACGGTCTCCGGGGCGGGGGCCCCGGACCGGGCGGAGCGGGTGCGGCTCCGGCCGCGCGCACGGCCGCGACCGTTCTCCCCGGTGCCGGTGTCGCTCCCGGCCTCGACCGGAGCGTCGGCGGCCCCGCTGCTCTCCGGCGCCGCCTCCGCGGTCGCGCGGCCACGGCCCCGGCGCTGCGGTGCGGCCTCGGGGGCGTCGTTGGGCCTGCCCGCGGCGCGCACGGTACGCCTGCGCGTGGCGGAGGCGGTCACCGAGGTGTTCACGGTGCCGACCTCACCGGTGCCCGCCAGCTTGGTGACCGGCGTGGTGGGCGCGGAGAAGACGTCGTCGGGTTCGGGGGGTGGTCCCGCAGCGCGGCGAGCGCCCTTGGCCGGAGCGGGAGTGGTCACCCGCACCGCGCCGTCCCCCTCCGGGGGCGCCGCCGCCGTGTTCTTGGTTGTTTCAGTTGTACCCGCGGCGCCTTCGGCACCGTTGTTGGGCTCGTTGTCGAGCATCCGGGCGGTCTCCCGTCAAAGCGCTCGGGCGCACCTCGACCTCATCGGTCGGCGGGGCGGCTCGCGAGAGCTGTCGTCGCTGTGTCAGCGCCGACGGCACCAGGTGTGCCGTCGGGGCAAAGTCCTGTGGTTCGCCCATGTTTCCCCGCTTCGGGGCCCTTCATGTCGAAGGACCCGCCATGGGCGGTGACGTCCGTGGTGAGCGGGTGCGTCGATCGTTCGTCTGGTCGTGCGCGGCCCCGGTGCTCCCTGTCGCGGCAGCTTCGGGTCGGTCCGCGTCGAACGGATCAGCGATCACACCTGTCGCCTCGTCCAGTGGCCCCTGCGCCAGCCTGGTCATCGTCGGTGATGACGGCGGCGCGAGGTCGGCCAGATGGCGGAGGCCGGTCAGCACGTCGTCTGGTCGTACAGCAGGTGTCGTGTGCCGTATGACCATTCGAAGTATGGCATATGTCGCGTGTCGGTCCCCAGGGACGCGCCCGTGGGATGCGCGACATACGTCGATGTCGAGGACGGCCGGGCGGGTGTCGAAGCGGCGCCGGCCCTTCTTCGTCATCCGTTCCACCTCGACGCTCTCGGCGGCCAGGTAGGTGGCCACCGCCTTGGCGGCGTCGTCGGGGTCGACGTCCGCCATCTCCACGCGCCACTCGGAGGCCTCCAGCCGTTCGGCCAGGCCCGGAGTCCGGGCCTCGACGACCTCGACCACGTCGATCCCCTCGGGCATCGCCGCGTCGATCGCGGTCCTGACCTGGTCGGGACGGCGGGCCTCGGCCAGGGTGAGCTCAAGGTACTCCGCCTCGCTGGCGACCCCGGTCGGGGCCGCGCCGGTGTAGGAGACCTTGGGGTGCGGTGAGAAGCCAGCGGAGAAGGCCACGGGTACCGAGGCCCTGCGCAGGGCTCTCTCCAGTGCCCGGGCGATGTCCCGGTGGCTGGCGAAGCGCATGCGGCCGCGCTTGGCGTAGCGCACGCGCAACCTCTGACCGGGGTTGGCGGTGGAGGGTGAGGTGGTGCCCTCGTGTGCGGGGGGCAGCTCAACTCCTTTCCTCAGTGCCCCCTTGGAACCGGGCCGCCCGCGGCGGCCCTCAGGGGCTGTTCCTCGTCCTGTTCAGCGTACGGTGCGCCGAAGTGCGCACGCGCCAACGGGACACGCATACCGGTACCTCCCCCGACCGCCCCCGATCGAAAAGTCCCGACCGGGTCCGAGCGAACTTCCGAACCGGCGTTCACCACGAGAACACAGGGGTCCGGAAAAAAAATCCAAAGAAATCCCGCAACCGTGGCAACCCCCGGGACCCCCCGCGAGTCTTACTTCACGTACGGCCCGGCGCGAGCGGGGCGCCGGGCCGTACACCTTCCTTCCCGGACACTCCCCCGGTGCCATCGGCACGACGGGGTCGAGCCACACGGCGGAGAGCGCCCGGAGCGCGAATCCTACTCCCTTTCCCCCCGGTGCACACCGATCGCCCCGGTTGTCCCGGTTCTGCCTCCGTGCGCACGGGCCCCGCACCCCACGCGAGGGGCCGGTCCCACCCCCGGCGGGACCGGCCCCGTTCCTTCGTCTCAGAGCACGCTCAGCGGCAGCATGGGGCGCCCCCCGGCCTGGTCGTTGATCTGGATCTCCGTGCCCATCGTGGGGCACACACCGCAGTCGTAGCAGGGGTTCCAGCGGCAGTCGTCGATCTCCAGGGACTCCTCGCCGTGCAGGGAGTCCTGCCAGTCCTGCCAGAGCCACGAACGGTCCAGCCCGGCGTCCAGGTGGTCCCAGGGCAGGACCTCGTCCTCGTCGCGCTCGCGGGTGGTGAACCAGTCCACGTCCACGCCGGTTCCGGCCAGACCGGTCCGCGCCGCCCCCATCCAGCGGTCGTAGGAGAAGTGTTCGCTCCAGCCGTCGAACCGGCCGCCCGCCCGCCACACCTCCTCCACGACCCGGCCGACCCTGCGGTCGCCCCGGGAGAGCAGGCCCTCCATGATCGACGGGCGCCCCTCGTGGTAGCGCAACCCGATGGACTTCCCGTACCGGCGGTCGCCGCGGAGCCGGTCGCGGAGCTTGCGCAGCCGGGCGTCCACCTCCTGGTGGGAGGTCTGGGCGGCCCACTGGAACGGCGTCTGCGGCTTGGGCACGAACCCACCGATCGAGACCGTGCACCGGATGTCCTTGCGGCCGGTGACCTCGCGCCCGACCCGGATCACCTCGGCGGCCAGGTCGGCGATGGCCAGGACGTCCTCGTCCTCCTCGGTGGGCAGCCCGCACATGAAGTACAGCTTCACCTGGCGCCACCCGGCCGCGTAGGCGGCGGTGACGGTGCGGACGAGGTCCTCCTCGGTGACCATCTTGTTGATGACCCGCCGCATGCGCTCGCTGCCGCCCTCGGGGGCGAACGTCAGCCCGGAGCGGCGCCCGTTGCGGGTGAGCTCGTTGGCCAGGTCGATGTTGAAGGCGTCCACGCGGGTGGAGGGCAGGGACAGGCCGGTGTTGGTGCCCTCGTAGTGGTCGGCCAGGTTCTTGGCGATATCGCCGATCTCACTGTGGTCCGCGCTGGAGAGCGAGAGCAGGCCGACCTCCTGGAAGCCGGAGGCCCGCACGCCCTCCTCCACCATCCTCTGGACGGTCTCCTGGTTGCGTTCGCGCACCGGACGGGTGATCATCCCGGCCTGGCAGAACCGGCAGCCGCGCGTGCACCCCCGGAAGATCTCCACGCTGTACCGCTCGTGCACGGACTCCGCCGTGGGGACGATGGGCCGCTTCGGGTACGGCCACTGGTCGAGGTCCATGACGGTGTGCTTCTGTACGGTGTCCGGCACCCCGGGGCGGTTGGGCGCGTACCCGGCGATCCGTCCGTCGTCGTGGTAGGACACGTCGTAGAAGCGCGGCACGTACACGCCGCCGGTGGCGGCCAGGCGCAGCAGGAGCCCGTCGCGGCCCCCGGGCGAGCCCTCGTCCTTGAACTCGCGGATGATCTCCGTGATGGCGAGCGTGATCTCCTCGCCGTCACCCAGCACCACGGCGTCCAGGAAGTCGGCGATGGGCTCGGGGTTGAACGCCGAGTGGCCCCCGGCCAGCACCACCGGGTCCTCGTCCGTGCGGTCCGCGGACCGGCGCGCGATCCCCGCCAGGTCCAGCGCGGTGAGCATGTTGGTGTAGCCCATCTCGCTGGAGAAACTCATCCCTAGCACGTCGAAGGCGCGGATCGGCCGGTGGGAGTCCACCGTGAAGTGCGGGACCCCGTGCTCGCGCATCAGCCGTTCCATGTCCGGCCAGACCGCGTACGCGCGCTCGGCCAGGACGTCCTCGCGCTCGTTGAGGACCTCGTACAGGATCTGCACGCCCTGGTTGGGCACGCCCACCTCGTAGGCGTCCGGGTACATCAGCGCCCAGCGCACCCGCGCGGACTCCCAGGGCTTGACCACCGAGTTGAGCTCACCGCCCACGTACTGGATCGGCTTGCTCACCTGGGGAAGCAGGGCTTCGAGGCGCGGGAAGAGGCTGTCGACGGACATGGTGTGGGCCTTCGATCGGCGGACATCGTGTCTGGCTTGATCTCCCCAGGTTAGCCCCCTCGCCCGGCCCGGCGACGGTGTCCGCGTGCCCCGGGTGGGGGCACCGTCCGGGGCACGCGCCGGACCGCCGGGCGACGGGCGGTGCCCGGCGGTCAGAACTCGAAGCCGCGGTCGCGCGAGTTGACGCTCAGCACCAGACCGAGGGCGAACATGTTCGCGACGATCGCCGTACCGCCGTAGGAGACGAAGGGCAGCGGCAGACCGGTGACCGGCAGGATGCCCAGCCCCATACCGATGTTGATGAAGGACTGGAACCCGAACCACGTCGCCACGCCCACGCACAGCAGTCGCGGGTAGGGCTGGTCGCACCCCCGGGCGATCCGCAGGACCCGCCAGATGACCACGGCGAACAGCGCGATGATGACCGCGGCGCCGACGAACCCCAGCTCCTCCCCCGCCACCGTGAAGATGAAGTCGGTGTGCTGCTCGGGGACGAACCGGCCGTGGGTCTGCTCCCCCTGGAACAACCCGGTGCCCTCGAAACCGCCCGACCCCACCGCGATCAACGCCTGCGCCGAGTTGTAGCCCGCGCCCTGCGGGTCGGCCGCCGGGTCCATGAGGGTGGCGATCCGGTCCACCTGGTAGGGCTCCAACAGGTCGAACCACCACACGGCCAGCGCCCCGAGCGCCCCGGTGGAGAGCATCCCGGCCACCCACACCACCGGAGCTCCCGACAGCGACAGCATGCCGAGGAAGATCGCGCACAGGACCAGGCTGGTGCCCAGGTCGGGCTGGAGCATCACGAGCCCGAGTGGGACCGCCACCACCAGCAGGCAGTAGAGCACATCCCGGGTCATCGGCCGGGTCTCGCCGTCCCGGGGCTCACCGAGCAGTGTGGCCAGCACCAGGATCAGACCGACCTTGGCCAGCTCGCTGGGCTGGAACTGGAAGCCGCCGATCACGATCCACCCGCGCGAACCGTTGATCACCGCGCCCAGCGGGGTGAGCACCAGGACCAGCGAGACCACCGTGACCGCGTAGACGATCGGCGCGTACGCGCGCGTCGTCCGGTAGTCCACGGCGGCTACCAGCAGGCACACCGCCGCCGCCACGCCCAGGTGCACCAGGTGGCGCACGAGCTGGTCGACGGAGTCCAGGGGGTTGCCGCCGTCCCCCGGAAGGGTCGCCGACCACACCAGCAGCGAGCCGATCCCGGCCAGTGCCAGTACGGAGCCGAACAGGACCCAGTCGAGGCGGCGGGCCCCGCCCGCCGCCGAGCTCAGCGTCCGCCCCAGGTCGTGTCGGCGCCGGGGCGGACCGCCCATGTTCGTGATCATCAGGGCTCCAGCGTCTCGATGGAACCGTCCGGACGGACGACGGGAAGGTCGGTGTGCGGCTTGCCGCCGGGCAGGAGCGGTTCGCCCCGCTTCACGTCCTCGGTGTCCCCGGAGGACGAGAACCCGTAGAGGCCCTCGTAGATCTCACGGGCGATCGGCGCGGCGGTCTCACCACCGGTACCGCCCTGGGACACCAGGACGACGACGGCGTACTGCGGGTCGTCGACCGGCGCGTAGGAGGCGAACCAGGACGACACCTGGCGGCCCTGCGCGTCCGCGCTACCCGTCTTGCCCGCGACGGCGACCTGGTCCTGCGGGAAGCTGGAGAAGGCGCCGCCGCCCGTACCGGACGTGGTCACCTCGGCCAGGGCCTCCTGGAGGTACTTGATGGTCTCGTCACTGACCGGCACCTCGTTCTTGACCACCGGCTCGATCTCCTCGACCCGGGAACCGTCCGCGGCGACCATGGCCTTGGCCACGCGCGGTTCGTACAGGGTGCCGCCGTTGGCGATGGACGCGTAGGCGCTGGCCAGCTGGAGCGGGCTGACGAGGACGTCGCCCTGGCCGATCGCGAAGTTGATCGCCTCGCTGGCCCGCCACTCGAAGCCCTCCACACAGTGCTCGTAGGCGAGCTGCTTGAGGTAGGCGGCCTGGGACGGGTCGCTCTCGGCGATGTCCGGGTACCCGGACTCGGCCCGGGCGCAGTTGGCCTCCCGGGTCTCCTCCCAGAAGGTGCGCTTCCACTCCCGGTCCGGGATGCGGCCGCCCGTCTCGTACGGCAGGTCGACACCGGTGGGCGTGCCGAACCCGTACCCGCGCGCCATGTTCGCCATGGCCTCCTCGGGTTCGCCGTCCGGGTGGAGCCCGCCGTCCTTGGACCACATCTGGTAGCCGAAGTTGTAGAACACGGTGTTGCAGGAGGCGATGATCGCCTGCTTCAGGGTGATGCTGCCCTGGCCCGCGCCCGCGTAGTTCTCGTAGCTCTGCCCGGCCAGGGTCACCGAACCCGGGCAGGCGTAGGTGCTGCGCAGCTGGTACCCGTTCTCGACGGCGGCGGAGAGCGACGACACCTTGAAGGTGGACCCGGGCGGGTAGGTGCCCTGGACGGCGCGGGAGAGCAGCGGCTCACCGGCCTCCTCGCTGAGCATGGCGTCGAAGGTCTCCTGGTCGATACCGCCGTCCCAGATGGTGGGGTCGTAGGTGGGCATGCTGGCCATGGCCACGACCCCGCCGTTGGTGACGTCCAGGACCACGGCGGCGCCCGAGTCGGCCTTGTACTTGGGCCGCGCGCCCTCCATACCCCTGGCCAGGGCCTCCTCAGCGACCTTCTGGACGTTCATGTCCATGTGCGTGACCAGGTGCATGCCCGCCTCGGGCAGGCTGTCGGAGATCACGTCCATGATCTCGCCGTGGTTGTTCACCCCCAGGGTGCGCAGTCCGGCGTTGCCGCGCAGCTCCTTGTCGTAGACGGCCTCCAGGCCGTCCCGGCCCACCATGTCGATCCCGGTGAACTGGGTGCGCAGCTCCTCCCGGGCCTCCAGCTCCTCCTGTGTGACGGGCTGGAGGTAGCCGAGCATCTGGCCCGCGTGTGCACCGTAGGGGTACTCACGCACGGCCTGGGCCTGGGCGGTGATCCCGGGGAAGTCGTCCGCGCGTTCCATGATCTGGAGCGCCAGCGCTCCCTCGACGTCCTCGGCGAGGGTGACGGGCTGGTAGGGCGATCCGGGCCAGCAGGGGCGCTGCACCTCGGGCCCGCACAGGCGCATCCGCTGCTGAAGCTCCTCCAAGGGGATGTCGAGGATGCCGGAGAGGTCGCTGAGGACCCTCTCCCCGCCGTCCTTCATCCGCTGGAGCTCGTGGTAGTCGGCCGAGACCAGGAGCTGGGTCTTGTTGCTGACCACGACACGGCCGCTGGAGTCGAGGATCTGGCCCCGTGTGGCCGGGACGACCAGTTCCTGGTGGTGGTTGGACACGGCGAGCTCGCGGTAGTGGTCGGCCATGGGCACCTGGAGGTACCAGAGCCGGGCGACCAGGACCGCGAAGAGGGCCAGGACCAGGAACTGGGCCAGGAAGAGACCGAACCAGCCGAGCTTGCGACCGGGAAGCGCGGGATCGGTGGGTGGCTTGCGCACCGGTCACCACCCGCCCAGCGACGTGGGTCCCTGGATGGTGGCGAAGTCGCTCTCGGAGAGCGCGAAGCGCACCCACAGCACGGGCAGTGTGACGACCACGGCGAACAGGCCGGTCAGCAGGGCGCCGAACCCGACCTGGGCGACGACCGCGCCGAGCGTGACGTTGCCGTCTCCCGCCAGGTAGCCGAGGGCCGCGTAGGCCAGGCCCGTACCCACCGCCGCGACGGCGGCGACGACCAGGGCGGTCAGGGGCGCGACCACGCTGCCCGCCGCCCCGCCCAGCCCCGTGTTGGCGCGCAGCAGCGAGACGAGGTAGGCGGCCACGCACAGAACGAGGGCGTAGCGACCCAACGGGTGTTCGGCCGGCGGCAGCAGGTCCATGGCCAGCCCGGCCGCGAACCCGCACCCGGCGGCCGCAGCGGGGCGGGTGGTCAGAGCGACGCCGACCACGGCCGCGAGGACGAGGTCGGGCCCCCACTCGAAGGGCAGGCGGTTGACGATGGTGGCCTGGGCGAGCACCGCGACGGCCACGAGGAGCAGGGTCGCTGCGCCCTTCACTTGTCCTCCTTGGGGTCGGGCTTGGCCGGGAGCACGGAGTCGCGCGGGTCCTCGGCCGGACCGGAGACCACCACGCCCACCACATCCAGGGACGCGAAGTCCACGGCCGGAACGATCCGGGCGATACGGCTCAGCGCGCCGGGCGCCACGTGCACCTCCTCGACGGTGCCGATCGGCACTCCCGGGACGAACGGCGCACCGTCGTGCGAACCGAGGGTGACCACGCGGTCGCCCTCGTCGATGGGCGCCTCCATGTCGAACAGCTCCAGGGTGAGGTCCGCCTCGGGTCCGCCCGGGACGCTGCCGCCGCTGATCGCGCCGATCTTGCGGGTCTGCTCCAGCCGCGCGCCGACCGTCGAGTTGACGTCGGTGACGAGCTTGACGGTGGCGAGCCGGGGACCGGCCTCGATCACCCGCCCGACCAGCCCTCCCCCGCTGACGACGGTCATGTCGGCGCGGATGCCGGAGTCGGTGCCCGCGTCGATGGTGATGGTGTGGGCGTAGCCCTGGGCGGTGGTGCGGGTGACGGCCTGGGCCGGGACGACCTCGTAGCCGCCCAGCCCGGACAGGTGCAGGAGCTCGTCGAGCTGCTCGGCGCGGTCGTCGTCGACGCGCGCGGCCTGGAGTTCGGCCTCCAGCTCGGCGTTGGCGGCCTCCAGCTCGGAGATCCGGGCGGCCGCCTCGGGCCCCTGACTCACGCCCTCGTAGAACGTCGTGGCGGGTCCGGCCACCAGGCCGACACCGGCGGCGACCGGGGAGAAGACGAGTTCGCCGCCGCCCCGGGCCATCGACAGGACCTGGTTGTTCCCGGCTCGTGAGTCCAGGACCATCAGCACCACGGCGGCCGCGACCAGCAGGGCGAGGCACAGCCGGGACCGCGAGGAGTCGCGGAGCATGTCAGCGCCGCCGTTCCGGAACGAGGACCTGGTGGAGGCGTTCGTAGTTCTCCACGCAGGTGCCCGAACCCACCGCGACCGAGTCGAGGGCGTTGTCCGCGACGTGGATGGGCATCCCGGTCTCGTGCAGCAGGCGGTCGTCCAGTCCGCGCAGCAGGGCGCCGCCGCCGGTGACCGCCACGCCCCGGTCCATGATGTCGCCGGACAGCTCGGGCGGGCACTTGTCGAGGCTGGTGCGGACGGCGTCGATGATCGCCGTGACCGGTTCCTCGATGGCCTGGCGCACGTCGGACTCGGACAGCACGATGGTCTTGGGCAGGCCGCTGATGAGGTCGCGGCCGCGTACCTCGGCGTGCAGCTCCTCGGCCCCGGTCGGGTAGGCGGAGCCGATGGCCAGCTTGAGCTCCTCGGCGGTGCGCTCCCCGATCATCAGGGAGTACTCCTTCTTGATGAAGGTCATGATCGCCTGGTCGAGTTCGTCGCCGCCCACCCGGATGGACTGGGAGGTGACGATGCCGCCCATGGAGATGACGGCCACCTCGGTGGTGCCGCCGCCGATGTCGACGACCATGTTGCCGGTGGGCTCGTGGACGGGGAGCCCGGCGCCGATCGCCGCGGCCATGGGCTCCTCGATGATGTAGACGCGGCGCGCACCGGCCTGGTAGCCCGCTTCCTTGACCGCGCGGTGTTCGACCGAGGTGATGCCGCTCGGGACCGCGACGATGATGCGGGGCTTGGCGAAGTGGCGGCGGCGGTGGATCTTCTGGATGAAGTACCGCAGCATGCGCTCGGTGACCTCGAAGTCGGCGATGACGCCGTCCTTGAGGGGCCGGATCGCGGTGATGTTGGTGGGTGTGCGGCCGATCATCTGCTTGGCCTCGATACCGACCGCCACGATCTTGCCGGTCGAGGTGTTGAGCGCGACCACCGACGGCTCGTTCAGGACGATGCCGCGTCCGCGTACGTACACGAGTGTGTTGGCGGTACCAAGGTCTACGGCCATGTCCCGGCCGAGAAATGCAAGGTTGTTCGGCATGTAACGTCCTCAGAGGCGCCGTGTCGGGCGGGGACGTGCCTCACGACCATACGTGGTCGTTCCAGCACGTTAGGTATCCAGTCCCCCGCATCGTAACGGTCGGCACTTAGTCCGTTACGCAAACACACCGAATTGTTGCCTCGTCGCCGGACAAGGGTGAGGAAAGAAAGGTGTCCCGGGGCGCGGACGCACCCGGGACACCCAGCCTAGGGCGCGCGGTCCCGCGCCGCCCCCGTGGCTCACCGGCCTAGAGGCCGGGGAAGAACAGCTTGATCTCGCGCTCGGCCGAGTAGGTGGAGTCCGACCCGTGCACGATGTTCTTCTGCACCTCCAGGGCGAAGTCGCCGCGGATCGTGCCGGGGGCGGCCGTCACCGGGTCGGTGGCACCGGCCAGGGCGCGGAAGGCCTCGATGGCGCGCTCGCCCTCGACCACCATCGCGACCAGCGGGCCGCCGGTGATGAACTCCACCAGCGAGTCGAAGAACGGACGCGAGGCGTGCTCCTCGTAGTGCGTCCGGGCGGTGTCGGCGTCGAGCGTCCGCAGCTCCATCGCGACCAGGTGCAGGCCCTTGCGCTCGATACGCGAGATGACCTCACCGACGATGTTGCGGCGGACACCGTCGGGCTTGATGAGAACGAGAGTGCGCTCCACGTGCGTTTCAACTCCTCACTGGGGACCCCCGCGTGGCGCGCGCGGGCCCGGGGGCCGAGGCGGCGTACGCACGCGGTGGGGTGAACGGGTGTGTGCCCGGGCCTCGGGGACGAGGCGGGGGAACGGTCCGCCGTGCGGGTCCGCCCGTCTGCCCGGACGTGCGTCACACTATCGCGTTTGCACCCCGGTCGCGGTGGGAGGACCGATCCCTAGACCGCCCCGCCGATACCGGCGCCCTCCTCGCGGGCGGCGCGCTCCGCGTGGGCCTCGCGCAGCGCGTCGACCCTGCGCCCCATGATCACACCCGTCACCCACAGGGACACGAACACGATCGCGACCAGCGGAGCACCGGTGACCATGAAGGAGCTGAACAGGAACGCGGCCTGGAGCACCCACGCCGCGTAGTGCGCCCAGGTGTGCCTCTGGAGGCCGGACAGCACCAGGGCGGCCAGCGCCATGCCGCCCCAGACCCCGCCCGCCACGGCGGGGTCGGCGCCCTCAAGATTGATGGCGATGGGAATCGCCAGACCGATCACGATGACCTCGAACACGAGGACTACGGCGCAGAGTGTGCGCACGGCGTTCTCCCTTCGTCAGTGGATTACCGGCCCCCGGAACCCCGTGGGTCCCTACTCGCCCGAACCCCGCAGCAGGTGGACGGCGTCTCCGGAGGTGACGACCGAACCGGTGACCAGCACGCCGACCCCGCCGAACTCACCGCCCTCCTCGGCCAGGCCCACGGCCCGGTCGATGGCGTCGTCGAGCCGGGCGGCCAGGTGCACGCGGTCCTCGCCGAAGACCTGTGCCGCCACGGCGGCCAGCTGCTCCGGGTCGAGGGAACGCGGTGAGGAGTTGCGGGTGACCACGATCTCGTCGAGCAGTGGTTCCAGGGGCTCCAGAACACCCTCGACGTCCTTGTCGGCCATGATCGCGACCACGCCGACCAGCCGGGAGAAGGAGAAGGCCTCCTCCACCGCCGCCACCGTGGCGATCATGCCCGCCGGGTTGTGCGCGGCGTCGGCGATCACCGTCGGACTGGTGCGCACGACCTCCATACGGCCCGGGGAGTCGATCCCCGCCAGGGCCTCGCCGACGATGACGGGGTCGAGCCCCGCCGCGTCCTCGGAGGCGGAAAAGGCCTCGACCGCCGCGATGGCGACCGCCGCGTTGCTGGCCTGGTGCTCGCCGAACAACGGCAGGAACAGGTTCTCGTAGGTGCCGGTGAGGCCCTTGACGGCGATCTGCTGACCACCCACGGCGACCTCACGGGAGGCCACACCGAACTCCAGGCCCTCACGGGCCACCGTGGAACCGACCTCAGAAGCGTGTCGGAGCACGACCTCGGCGGCGGGCAGCGGCTGCTGCGCCATCACGGTGACCGAGCCGGGCTTGACGATGCCCGCCTTCTCCTCCGCGATGCCGTCGAGGGTGTCGGGCAGGTACTCGGTGTGGTCGATGCCGATCGGCGTGATGACGGCGACGTCGCCGTCGACGACGTTGGTCGCGTCCCAGCTGCCGCCCATGCCGACCTCCACCACCGCGACGTCCACGGGAGCGTCGGCGAACACGGCGTAGGCCATCACGGTGAGGATCTCGAAGAACGACAGGCGGACGTCGCTCATCTGGTCGGCCATCTCCACGTACGGCCGGATGTCGTCGTAGGCCTCGACGAACCGCTCCTGCGAGATCGGCTCGCCGTCGACCACGATGCGTTCGCGCACCGTCCGCAGGTGGGGGCTGGTGTAGCGGCCCACCCGCAGGCCCCGGCCACGCACGAGCGCGTCGATCATGCGGGCGGTGGACGTCTTGCCGTTGGTCCCGGTGACGTGGACGACGCGGAAGTTGCGGTGCGGGTCGCCCAGCAGGTCCAGGACGGTGCGGACACGGTCCAGCGTGGGGTCGATGTCGGATTCGGGAGCGCGGGAGAGAATCTCCGCGGTGACCTCGGCGTAGCGCTCATGGGCGCCCGCGCCACTCACGGCGTCTCGGTGGTCGGGGTGTACACCCGCGCCAGTCTACGCGGCCCCACCTGGGCTCGGATGCGGGGTCGGGCATGGCACGGCCCATACTGGGAGGCATGCCCAGCTTCGACCCGAACGTCGCACCCTTCTTCTCCGAGTGGGCGGGGCGCCGCCCCGGACAGCGCCGCGACCCGGACCGCGCGTCCGCCCTCCTGTCCGTGCTGCACCTGGACCCGGTTCCCCTTCCCGTGCTCGGAGTGGTGGGGTCCAAGGGCAAGGGGAGCACCGCCACCTACGCCGCGGCCGCGCTGTCCGCCGCGGGTCTGCGGACCGTCCTGGTGACGGGTCCGAGCTTCCGGGGGTACCGGGAGCGGGTACGGGTGGACGGGGCGTCGGTCTCCGACGACGAGCTCGGCTCCCTCGGTCTGACGGTGGAGGCGGCGCGCCGCGCCCTGCCCTCCCCCGAGGAGAGCGGCGGCTACCTGGCACCGAGCGGATTGTTCCTGGTGGCCGGGTTGCTGCACGCCCGCGCGGTGGGCGCGGACGTCTGCGTCCTGGAGGCGGGCATGGGCGGGTACCGGGACGAGCTGCGCCTGCTGACCCCGGACGTGGTGGCGCTGGGCATGGTCTTCGCGGAGCACGTGGGGGTGCTCGGCGACACGGTGGCGGAGATCGCGCGCGAGAAGACCCGGGTGGTGCACCCCGATCGCACCCGGGCGCTGGTGACCCTGCCCCAGGGCCCCGAGGCCGCGCCCGTGGTGGCCGGGACGCTCTCCGAGGTCACCGGGGGGCGCCTGTCACCGGAGGTCGTGGACCCGGCGACCGCCGAGGAACCGCCCGAGCGCCTGCGCCCGCGCGGCCTGTCCGCCGCCAACGGCGTGCTGGGCACAGCGGCGGCCGCCCGGGCCCTGGAACTGTTCGGGCGTCCACCGGCCGACCGGGAACGGCTCCACGCGGTGCTGGGTTCGGTGCGCCTGCCCGCCAGACTGTCGCGGCACACCGTGCCGGGTTCGTCGACCGAGGTGGTGGTGGACTCGGCGATCGACCGTGTGGGGGTGGCGGCCGCTCTGGCGTACGCCCGCGACCTGTGGGGCGGCGTCGACCACGTGCTGTTGTGCCTGCCCGACCACAAGGACGTCTCCGGAGCGGTCGAGGCCCTGCGCGGGGTGGCGGTGACCGCCGTCCGCCTGCCCGAGGAGCACCTGCGCTTCGACCACGCCCTGCCCGACCACTGGGGCCGGGTCCGCGCCGAGGACCTGTCCCCGGCGACCGTCTCGGCACTGGGAGGCCGGGTCGTGGCCCTGGGCACGGTCTACTTCACGGGCCGTATGACGGAGGTCCTCGACGCCCCCACCGACCGCCTCTTCGACCCGCATACCGCATAGCCCTCTCGAACTTCCCGCACGAATCCGGCCGTGGCACCAGAATCACCCTTGGTCACCCCTGGTCGTCCCATGCCGTGATTCGTCACGCGCTTCGGACCCTCAACTCCGAGGAGCCGTATGCCCACACGAGAGCACGAGATCCCCCTGCGGCTCGTGCAGAACCAACCCGCGCTGGCACCCGTGCTGGTACGGGCGCTGGGTTTCGAGATCCCCCGCCACACCGAGGTGGTCAACACCCACACGGCACTCACCAACTGCGATCCCAAGGAGCTCAACGCCGACGGCGCGGTGGTCCTGCGTGACGGGCCCCGGAACGTCATGGCGGTGGTGGTCGAGCGCCAGAACGGCCGCGACAAGGAGAAACGTCTGACCTGGCCCGCCTACCTGGTCAACCTCCACACACGGCTGGAGTGCCCGACCCTGCTGGTGGTCCTGTGTCCCACGGACGCCCTGGCGAGCTGGTGCGCCGCCCCGATCCGCACCGGGCACCCCGGATTCGACCTCGCTCCGCTGACCGTCGGCCCGAGCAGGATGCCGGTGATCGCGCATGACGAGCAGGCCCGTGAACTCCCCGAGCTGTCCGTCCTGTCCGCCCACGCGCACGGGAACACCGATCCGCGCACCCTGCGTGCCGTGGTGGAGGCCCTGGATTCCACGCCCGAGCGACATCGGGCGTTCTACTATGACTATGTGCTGTCCGGCCTCAACGAGGCCGCCCGTGAGGAGCTGGAGGGCTTGATGGCTGTGGAGACCTACGAGTGGCAGAGCGACTTCGCCCGCAAGTACGTCGGAATCGGCCGCGAAGAGGGGCTCGAAGAGGGCCGTGCCGCGGAGGCCGCCCGCAGTGTCGTCTCGGTGCTGGAAGCGCGCGGGTTCACCGTCTCGGACGAGGTTCGTGAACGCGTCGGGCGCTGCACCGACCTGGGAACCCTGGAGAAGTGGGTCCCCGCGGCGGTCACCGTGGACCGCCCCGAGGACCTCTTCGACTGAGGCGATCGACGGTACGGGGCCGGGGGATGCGCCTCGGCCCCTGATCCTCTGAGGTCGCTCGCTCACCTGACCGCCCGTGAGGAGCTGGAGGGCTTGATGGCTGTGGAGACCTACGAGTGGCAGAGCGACTTCGCCCGCAAGTACGTCGGAATCGGCCGCGAAGAGGGCCGGGAGGCGGGGCTCGAGGAGGGCCGTGCCGCGGAGGCCGCCCGCAGTGTCGTCTCGGTACTGGAAGCGCGCGGGTTCACCGTCTCGGACGAGATTCGTGAACGCGTCCGGCGCTGCACCGACCTGGGAACCCTGGAGAAGTGGGTCCCCGCGGCGGTCACCGTGGACCGCCCCGAGGACCTCTTCGACTGAGGCGGGGCCGGGGAGAGCCTCCCCGGCCCCGTACCGCCGGTCTACCGTCCGGGACGGTAGACCGGCTGGGTCTGCGGGTTGAACTCCTCCGACCACCCGCGCACCGCCGCG
>NZ_JBEYHA010000060.1:0-30478 GCF_040635075.1 Nocardiopsis sp. NPDC007018 | reverse complement strand
GAGGCCACTCGGAAGTTGGCGACCGCGGCTCCACTGGGCGTGAAGCGCAGTTCAGGGTCGTCGACGAGGTTGCCGACGAGCGTGATCTGGGTTTCGCCTGCCATGGATCGGCTCCGGTTCGAGATAGTTCGGGATCAGGCGGTTTCGCCTGCTCCCCGCATCATCCATGCCACCAGGGACAAAAGCGGACGGGCGGGGTCAGGGGGTCAGGGCACCGGGTGCCTAGTGAACCTCGGGACGCAGAACCTTGGTGCGGAGCACGGCCTCGGCGATGCCGAGCTGGCGGTCGAGCTCCTTGACCGTGGCGGGCTTGGCGGTCAGGTCGATGACCGCGTAGATGCCCTCGGAGTTCTTGTCGATGTCGTAGGCGAGGCGGCGCTTGCCCCAGATCTCCGTCTTCTCGACCGAGCCGCCGTCGTTGCGGACGACGCCCAGGAAGTTCTCCAGCGACGGGGCGACGGTGCGCTCGTCGAGGTTGGGGTCGAGGATGATCATCAGTTCGTAACGACGCATGAGCGTACGTTCCTCCTCTGGACTGTCGCGGCCATGGAATCTCCATGGCAGGAGGGCAGGAACCCGGCGTTCGGCCGCCCGGTCCCACCGGGGGCATCGCTCAGGCTCTGAGCCATACGGGAACCAAGATTACCAGCAGCGGGACACCGCCGCGGCTGTCCCGGGAAGGCCCCGGCACCCCGGACCGCCGCGACGACGGAAGGGCCGGTACGCCGGGGTCTCCCCCTTCCGCGTACCGGCCCCTGGCCGTGGCTCCCGCCGTCAGTCGGTCAGTCCCTAGGTCTGATCAGACTGTTGTTGGCGTGGTTGCTCTGGTCGCCGCCACCGCCGCCACCGCCCCAGCCCGGCAGGCCCGGGGGCTCTTCCTCGTCGCAGTGCGGCGGCCTGTTGCCATGCCCGGTGTCACACTCGTCCGGGTCGGGGCTCTGGTCGTCGTCGCACATGCCCGGCCACAGGTCGACGCACTCCTCCGGAGACTCCTCGGGCTCACAGCCGGGCTCGCCGGGCTCGCACTCGGGCTCCTCGGGTGTCTCGCTGGCTTCGTCGCTGGCCTCGTCGGTCGGCTCCGGGCTGTCGCTCGGCTCCGGGGTCGGGAGGAACCTCTGTTCGTCACCCACCCACTGCGGGGCCGGGAACTGCTGGTGCTCCCTGCCCTCCATGGCGACCTCCATGAAGGCCTTCCACACCGTCGCCGAGGTCGTACCGCCGTAGACATCGCCGAACTCGGTACCGAAGTCCAGCGGGTCGCCCTGGGCCCGGCTCAGTCCCACCGCCGTGGACAGCTGCGGCGTGTAGCCGACGAACCAAGCGGAGACCGCGTCCGAGGAGGTACCGGTCTTACCGGCCACGGGTCGGCCGTCGTCGAGGGCCGCCCTCTTCGCCCCGCCCTCCAGGACCGCCTGCTGCATGGCGTAGGTGGCGTCGGCGGCGACGCCCTCCTGGAGGACCCGCTTGCCCTCCTCGATCTCCGTCTCGTCGTCCGGGGTGATCGGCGTGCCGTCGGCGCGCAGGACCTCGGTGACCATGTGCGCCGGGAAGTGCATCCCCTGGGCGGCGAAGGTCGCGTAGCCGCTGGCCATGTCGAGCGCGTTCACCTGGTGGGTGCCCAACGCGACCAGGGGACCGACGTCGGAGGTGGTCTGTCGGGCCGGGTCGACGCCCATCTCCACGGCGAGTTCGTCCACGCGGCCGGGGTCGACCTCGATCGCCAGGTCCACGTAACTGGTGTTGACCGAGTCCGCCGTGGACTTGATGAGGTCCACCTCGCCGTAGTCGACGTCACCGGAGTTGATGACGGGGTTGGCCAGGCCGGGGAAGTTCAGACCGCTGTCGCCGTCGAACACGCTGCGCAGGCCGATCCCGTCCTCGAGCGCTCGGGCCAGTACGTAGGGCTTGTAGGCGGAACCCGCCTGGGTCTGGTGCACCATCGAGTTGTTGATCACCGTGGCGACGTCGGGCCCGCCGTTGAAGGCGACGATCTCACCGGTGTTCGGATCGACCGCGGTCAGCCCGTGCATGGTGTCGTCGGCGGCGGCCTCCGGCAGGACGTCGAAGGCCTCCTCGGCCGCGTCCATCAGCTCCGGGTCCAGGGACGTCTTGATGACCAGGCCCTCGGTGGCGATCACCGCGCCGGTCACGTTCGAGCCCTCGTACCGCCGCTCGACCTCGTTGATGACGGCCTGGCGGACGTAGCCCTGCTTGGGGTCGTCCACGTCGCCTTCGGGCGCGTACTCGATGGTCTCGGGGACCTCGAGCTTCTCGGCCTCGGCCTCGGGCAGGCCGCGCTCCCCGCCGGTGTTCTCGTACATGGCGGCCAGCTGCCGCTGGACGTACGGCCAGCGTTCCTTGTCGAGGTAGTTGGCGGTCCAGGAGTCCGGTTCGGGGTTCTCGAAGTTGCTGGGCATCTGGATGATGATGCCCAGGTAGGCGCCCTCGGCCCGGTCCAGCTCGCTCACGCTCTTGCCGAAGTACCTCTGGGCCGCCATCTCGATGCCCGAGGCGCCTCGGCCGAAGTAGATCGTGTTGAGGTAGGTCGTCAGGATCTCGTCCCGCGGCACCTCCTGGCTCAACTTGATCGAGATGAAGATCTCGCGGATCTTACGGGTCAGCGGCGGATCGCCGTCGAGGTCGCTGTAGTAGTTGCGGGCCATCTGCTGGGTGATGGTGGAACCGCCGCCCGCCTCGCCTCGGGAGAGGATGGCTCGGCCGATGCCCTTGATGTTGATGCCCGGGTCCTCGTAGAAGGTGGCCTGCTCGGCGGCGAGCACACCGTCGACGACCTCCTCCGGGATGTCCTCGCGCTGGATCGCGACGCGCTGGACCTCGCCGGTGGTGACGGCGACCTCGCCCTTCTCCGCGTCGCCCTGGGCGGCCCAGAGGATCTGGGTCGCGGAGGCGTCCTTCTCGGCGTTCCTCTTGAGGTCGTCCGGGTGGGGCGCCATCGCGTACAGGACCGCGAAGGCGGCCACGCCACCGATGATCATCAGACCGCAGAAGGCCAGAGCGGGCTTCCACGCCTTGGAGAGGAAGCGTTTGAACCAGGGGCGGTCGTCCGGCTCGTCCTCACGGGGGCGGCGGCGGCCTCCGCCGCCCCTGCCGCCCCTGCCGCCGCGTCCGCCGGAGGCGGCGGCGCGGGAGCCGCGCCCGCCCGAACGGGCGCCGTGCTCGCGGTCGCGGGGGTCGCGGGGGCCGTCGGGGCGGCGTCGGCCGCCCGAGCGCGCGTCGTCCGGCCTGCGCCGGGGACGGTCGCCGTCCTCCGGCCGGCGCGGACGCTGGCCGTCGGGCCTGCGGCGCGGGCGGTCGCCGTCGTCCTCCGGGCGGCGCCTGCGCTGGCCGTCGGGGCGGCGGGGCCGCTCGCCCTCGGCTCTGCGGCGTCCGCCCTCGGGGCGGGGGCGCCCCTCGGAGCGCGCCTCGTCGCCCGGGGGGCGGGCCCTGCGGGATCTCGGCGCGGGCCGGTCGTCCCCCCGGATACCGTCCTCGGAGTCAGGTCGGCGCCGTCCGCCCGCACGTTCTTCCCGGGGAGGGCCGCCGGCCCTGCGCCTTCCGCCGTCGCCGCGCGGACCGTCGCCCGGGCCGTCGGCCCGGCGACGGCCGCCGTCGGCATTCCGTCGTCGTTCGGTACTCACGTGGTCCTCGATTGCCTCTCACGGCCGCTCGGCCTGACGATTCCTTGGTGGAAACGGGGGTCGGTCCCCCTGGGGGATCGGTGATTCGCGACCTGTGGTGGTGAGCGGCGCCGCTCGGGTGTGGTTCGACCCGGTCCCGCCGCATTCGCCCGTCGTTCAAGGCTTGATAAAGAGACGCCCACTCGGGGGTGAAGGTTTTCAACAGGTCGCGAAGTCGTGGGCCGCTACTTCCTCCTGATCGTTGGCCTGCGGGCGCGCTTCCCCTGCCGCGTCGGTGCTCTGGGCCGACGTCAACGTCGCCGCGGCGTGGCTCCGTTCGGGGGTCTGTACCGGCTTCGCACGCAAATCAAAGGTCACGTTAGAGCGATCGAACGATATAGCACAACCCACGCGCGAGGGTATCTCGCACTATGGAAGATCTCGTCACGGTCTGCCGGGAACCGCCGCTCCCTGCGGTTCGGGGGCTCACGCTCCCGAAGGGAGAGCGTGTGACTGCGGTCACCGACGCGGGATCGGCCCGCTGTCGGCCCAGGTCGGAGGCGTTCGCGTGGATCGCGTGGGTATGCGCGCGTCCCGACCCCCGTCCGAGGGTCACGGAGGGTCACCCCTGAGTCTCCGAGACCGCCGACCGCCTGCGCCGCCGTCGCGGGACGCGGATAGAGTCATAGCAGAACAAACCAGCCAGACATGGACAGTTCTCCCCGATTTCGACGGCACTGAGGGGGAACAGAACCGCCGTGCGCGCTGCTGACCACATACGGAATACGAACGCAGGATGACGAGCCCCGGACCGCCGTCGGCGCGGGCCCGTCGCCGTGCGCTGTGGAATCCATGTTCGCGGAGAAGAAGGAGCAAGGACCAATGGGTTCGGTACGTGTAGCCGTCGTGGGTGTCGGCAACTGTGCGGCGTCGCTCGTCCAGGGTGTGCACTACTACAAGGACGCCGACCCGGAGTCCCGGGTCCCCGGCCTGATGCATGTCCAGTTCGGCCCGTACCACGTGAGCGACATCGAGTTCGTCGCCGCCTTCGACGTGGACGCGAAGAAGGTCGGGCACGACCTCGCGGACGCCATCACCGCGAGCGAGAACAACACCGTCAAGATCTGCGATGTCCCGCCCACCGGCGTGACCGTCATGCGCGGCCCGACCTACGACGGCCTGGGCAAGTACTACCGCGAGATCATCCAGGAGTCCCCCGAGGACGCCGTGGACGTGGTCGCCGCCCTGAAGGCCGCCAAGGCCGACGTCCTGGTCTCCTACCTGCCGGTGGGTTCGGACGAGGCCGACAAGTTCTACGCCCAGTGCGCCATCGACGCGGGTGTGGCCTTCGTCAACGCGCTGCCGGTGTTCATCGCCTCCGACCCCGAGTGGGCCGAGAAGTTCACCAAGGCGGGCGTGCCGATCATCGGCGACGACATCAAGTCGCAGATCGGCGCCACCATCACCCACCGGGTGCTGTCCAAGCTGTTCGAGGACCGGGGCGTGATCGTCGACCGCACCTACCAGCTGAACTTCGGCGGCAACATGGACTTCAAGAACATGTTGGAGCGTGAGCGCCTGGAGTCGAAGAAGATCTCCAAGACCCAGTCGGTCACCTCGCAGATCCCGCACGAGCTCAACGCCGGTGCGGTGCACATCGGCCCGTCCGACCACGTGCCGTGGCTGGACGACCGCAAGTGGGCCTACATCCGGCTGGAGGGGCGCGCCTTCGGTGACGTCCCGCTCAACCTGGAGTACAAGCTGGAGGTGTGGGACTCCCCCAACTCCGCCGGGATCATCATCGACGCCGTGCGCGCGGCGAAGATCGCCAAGGACCGCGGCATCGGCGGTCCGATCCTGGAGCCGTCCTCGTACTTCATGAAGTCGCCGCCCGAGCAGTACAGCGACGCCGAGGCGCACGCCAAGGTGGAGAGTTTCATCGCGGGCGAGTAGCCGTACCCGCCCGGGGCCCGCGCGGCCCCGGGCGCGTCGACGTGTCGACCGGTCCCCCTGTCGACACGTCTCCTTGTCGGCTATCCGCCGACGCCCTGGGCGTGCGCCCCTTCCTCGGTGGTCTCCCGGTACAGGCGCAGCCCCCGCGCCCGGTAGTTGGCGAGCGCGTGCTCGCCGTCCAGGGAGCAGGTGTGCAGCCACACCCTGCGCGTGGGGCCGCGCTCGGGTCGGCGCTCCCCCAGGTCCCAGCCCCGCCGCAGGGCCTCGGTGAGCATGTGGCCGCCCAGGCCGCGCCCGAGGAACCCTGGCAGGAGGCCGAAGTAGACCACCTCAACCGCGCCCTCGGGCTGGGACTCCAGCTCGGCGTAGCCGGCCGGGGTGCCCCGGTCGTACAGGACCCAGGTCTCCACCGCCGGGTCCGCGACCCGGTCGCGCCACTCCTCCAGGGTCCAGGGGGCCCGGTCCGTCCACTGGTAGTCGCCGCCGACGGTCGTGTAGAGGAAGCGGGAGAGTTCGGCGCTGGGGACCTCCGCTCGGACGAAGCGCGTGTCGCCGCCCGGTTCTCGGCCGGGTCTGAGCTCGGCGGGGTCGGTCGTCTCCAGGTACCAGGTGGTGAGGGTCATCGTGCCATCCTCGCACCGGTGGGCCCGACCAGGCCGTCCGGGGCTTCCCGGGGGTGGTACCCGGTGCCCGCGACCAGGAGTCGACACGTCGCCATCTCTATGAGTAGTCAAAACATCACTTAATGTAGTTCCCCGTAGGTAGGCACGACACCAGGGGACGGTACCCATGAGCGACGGTCACGGACCGGTTGGTTCCACGAACGGGTCCAGAAGGGTCCCCGGGCGCTCCGAGGAGCGCCCGGACGCCGGTGACGGGGCGGTCGCCAAACGCGTCCGCGCCGTCGCCCGCCAGCTCCCCGCACGGGGCGACCGGCTCCTGGACGTGGGGTGCGGCGACGGGGAACACACCGTCGCGCTCGCCGGAGGGTACGTGCGGGTCGACGCCATCGACACCGACCCCATGCTGCTCGACGCGCTCGGCGGACGTGTCGCCGGGACCGCGCTGGAGGACCGCGTGGGACTCCACAAGATGTCCCCCGAGTCCCTGGCGTTCGACACGAACACCTTCGACCGGGTCACCGCGTTCGACGTCATCGAGCACCTCGACGACCTGGACGGCGCCCTCGCCGAGATCCACCGCGTCCTGCGGCCGGGCGGCGCGCTCTCTGTGACCACCTCCAACCGGTGGTTCCCCTTCGAGACGCACGGGGTCCGCTGGGGCGGGCGCCGGCGCTCCGCCCTCACCGCTCCGTTCCTGCCCTGGGTGCGCCCTCTGCACGGGCGGATGTCGGACACCCGATCCTTCACCAGCCAGGAGCTGGGCCGCCTGCTGCGCGGCCACGGTCTGCGCGTGCGCGCGATCGACTACCTCATGCCGACCCTGGGACGGGTCCCCTCGACCGCACGCGTGTCGGACGCCCTGGAGAGCACCCCGCTGCGGGTCTTCGGGGCGGGTATGGCGGTCACGGCGGTCAAACCCGGGCTCTGAACACCACCGGGCCCCGGCACCCGCGCGGGCCGACCGGGGGCGGACGCCCGGTGGGGCGCGCGGCTACGCGTCCTGGCGGCCGTCCTGCTCCAGGTGGTCGACGGCCCATGAGCGCAGCTCCGCCACGACCTTCTCCTTCTCCATCGGACCGTTCTCCAGGCGCAGCTCCAGGAGGTACCGGTAGGCCTTGCCCACCAGCGGTCCGGGCTTCACGCCCAGGATCTCCTGGATCTCGTTGCCGTCCAGGTCGGGCCGGATGCGGTCCAGCTCCTCCTGGTCGGCCAGCTCGGAGATACGGCGCTCGATGTCGTCGTAGGAGCGCGCCAGGGCCGCGGCCTTGCGCCGGTTGCGCGTGGTGCAGTCGGCCCTGGTGAGGATGTGCAGGCGCTCCAGCTGGTCACCGGCGTCGCGGGCGTACCGGCGCACGGCCGAGTCCGTCCACTCGCCCCGCCCGTAACCGTGGAACCGCAGGTGCAGCGCGACCAGCGTGCTCACCTGGGTGACGACGTCCTTGGGGAAGCGCAGCGCGGACAGCCTCTTGCGACTCATGGAGGCGCCCACCACCTCGTGGTGGTGGAAGGTCACCCGGTTGCCGCCCTCGAAGGCGCGGGTCCTCGGCTTGCCGATGTCGTGCAGCAGGGCGGCCAACCGCAGCACGAGGTCGGGCTCGTGGCCCCGCTCGCGCTCCAGGTCCATGGCCTGGTCCAGGACGGTGAGCGAGTGTTCGTAGACGTCCTTGTGCCGGTGGTGCTCGTCGATCTCCAACCGCATCCGGGGGATCTCCGGCAGGACGTGGTCGGCGATGCCCAGGTCCACCATGAGCTCGATGCCGCGCCTCGGGTCCGGGCTGAGCATCAGCTTGGTGAGCTCGTCCCGGACGCGCTCGGCCGAGACGATGGTGAGCCGGTCCGCCATGTTCCGGGCGGCCTCGGCCACCTCGGGTGCCAGGGAGAAGCCGAGCTGGGCGGCGAAGCGGACCGCGCGCATGATACGCAGCGGGTCGTCGCTGAAGGAGTCCTCCGGACGGCCCGGGGTGCGCAGCACACCGGCGTCGAGGTCGGCCAGGCCCCCGAAGGGGTCGACGAACTCGCCGCTCGGCAGGTGCACCGCCATGGCGTTGACGGTGAAGTCGCGGCGCAGCAGGTCGTCGTGGATGTTCGTGCCGTAGGCCACCTCGGGCTTACGGGACTTGGGCGAGTAGGACTCGCTGCGGTACGTCGTGATCTCCAGCTGGAGACCGCGCTTGCGCAGGCCCACGGTGCCGAACTCGATACCGACGGTCCACACGGAGTCCGCCCAGCCGTCGATGAGTTCGAGGACGCGCTGGGGGACGGCGTCGGTGGTCAGGTCCACGTCGTTGGAGGCGCGGCCGAGGAGGGCGTCGCGGACCGGCCCCCCGACGACGGCCAGCTCTTGACCGTGGGAGTCGAAACGCTCGCCCAACTCGTCGGCGACCGGTTGGATCGACTCGACCAACGCGGCGACCGCCGCTCGCCGAGCGCCGCTGAGCCCGCCCGAAGGCGGGTTCACCTCGGCGGACGGGTCCCTGTCGGCGTCGTTCTCTCGCGAAGGATCTGTGTTCGGCACACCACGCAGGTTAGGCGGCCACACGGGGTCACCGCGAATCGGTTTCCCCCGCCCGAGGGCCTGTGGCGGCCCTGGTGTCGGGCCCCGGTGAATGAAAGGGTGGGCCGACCACGTCCGCGATCAACGGTCCGCACCAGAACCGGGGTTCGGGGAACGCGGTATCTTCGGGGGGAGTGGTGGCACGTCACGGTCGGCCCGCGGCCACCAGCCCCGCTGGGGCCGAGCGCACCGCGCGGGCACCCCGACCGACCCCGCCCCACCTTCCGTATCCCTGGCGGGACGGACACCTGGACCCGAATCAGGAAACCAAGCGTTGCGTCGAACTGCTTCCGCGGCCGCGGTCATGGCCATGACCGCCGCTCTGCTTCCGCTACCGGCCACCCTCTCCCCCGCGTCGGCCGAGCCCGACGAGGAGGGGGCCGCCGCCCCGCTCGTCGTGGACCGGATCACCCCGGACTCCGTGGACGAGGACAGCACCCTGCGGGTGGCGGGCGAGGTGACCAACACCACCGGGGAGACCGTCAGGGACGTCACCGTCCGTATGCGGTACTCGCGGCACCCCTTCACCTCGCGCGACGAGCTGGACGACTTCGCGGGCGGCGAGGACTGGCAGCCCAGTGCCAGCGGGCCGGACCAGGAGTTCGAGGGGAGGCTGGAGGCCGACGGCACCCTGGAGTACGCGCTGAGCACCAAGGCCGAGGACCTCGGCCTGACCGCCTACGGCGTGTACCCGATGGTCGTCGAGGCCCTCGACGGTGACGGCGACGTCCTCGGCGCCCAGTACACCTTCCTTCCCTACACGGCCGACGAAGACGCACCCTCCCTGGACCTGGCCTGGGTCTGGCCGCTGATGGCCGCCCCCCAGCGCGCCGACGACGACACCTTCCTCGGCGACGAGCTGCACGGTTCGGTCGGTGCAGACGGCCGCCTGGGAAGGCTCCTGGAGGCCGGTGCGCAGGTCCCGGTCTCCTTCGACCCCGGTGACGAGGACCTCGTCAAGGAGCTCGGCCTGGACCGGGACGAGCCGTCCCCGGAGGGTTCGCCCTCACCCGGTGAGAACGCCACCGCCGAGGAGAGCGCGGACTCGGCCTCCCCCGAGGCCACCGACGAGGGCGGGGACGGGCCGGAGGAGGACCCGGACGACGCGGACGGGAACGGGGACGCGGACGCCGCCGAAGAGGAGGCGCCGTCGCGCTCCGAGGGCGTCCCGATCGCCTGGGCCGTGGACCCCGGCACCCTCGACGACGTCCTGCGCATGGCGGCGGAGGACCACCAGGTCCTGGCCGACCTGGAGGAGGACCCCGCCCAGGAGCCGGTCCGAGTGGAACGGGAGGCGGACGTGGCCGCCCAGGTGTGGCTGCGCGAGGCGCGTGAGGTCCTGGCCGCCGACACCGTCGTGGCCACCCCCTACGCCAGCGCCGACCTCGTCGCCCTGCTCCTGAACGACATGAACGGCGACGCCGAGGCCTCACTGCGGCTCGGGCAGGAGGCCACGGCGCGCGCGCTCGGCCTGGACGCCGACGACAGGTTCGCGCTTCCGCCGGGCGGGCTCATGGACGAACGGGTCCAGGAGCTCTACACCGAGCACGGCGCCCGGCGCTTCCTGCTGTCCGAGGAGGTGCTCCCGCCCGCCTCGTGGATCTCCACGACCCCGGGGGCGCAGGCACCGCTGCCCGCGAGCGGCGAGGACGAGGGTGAGGAGTCCTTCGCCCTGGTCACCGACCCCGGTCTGACCAGCGTGCTGTCGATGCCCTCGTGGGAACCGGGCGAGTCCGCCCTGGCCCTCCAGCGCTTCGCCGCGGAGACCGCGATGATCGCCGGGGAGAACGGCGGCGGCGACCGGGTGGTCGTCGCGGCGCCCGAGCCCGGGTGGGACCCGAGCCCCGAGTTCGCCGCCGGGGTGCTCGCGGCCACGGACGACCTGCCCTGGCTCTCCCCAGAGCGCCTGGACCGGATCGAGCTTCCCGACGCGGAGGAGCGCGAGGACACCCGCGAGGAACTCGACCTGGCGGACGACGCCTACGGGGAGGGGCTCAGCTCCACCTATCTCGGCCAGGTCGAGGACGTCAGCCGCGACGTGCGCCTGTTCAACAGCATCCTGGTCGGTGACCGGGACCCGTTCCGGCCTTCGCTGGTGCGGCTGGAGTCGGTCTACTGGCGGGACCGCGAGGCGCTGGCCGGGGCCACGCGTTCGCTGGTGGTCCGGGCGGTGCAGAGCCGCAGGGAGGACGTGCGCGTCATCCCGGGCGAGCCGGTCACGTTGGCGAGCAGCACCGGGACCACCGGTGTGCTGGTCGCCAACGACCTGGAGGACGAGACCGTCTACGTGTACCTGTCGCTGTACTCGGAGAACTCCGAGCGGCTGAGCATCGGTGAGTACACGCACCACTTCGAGATCGCCCCGGGCGCCAAGACCACCGTGTACGTGCCGTTGTCGGCCAGGATCAACGGCAGCACGAACGTGCACGTCAGTCTCCAGAACGCCGACGGCGAGCCGATCAGCTCGCAGGACACACTGATCCAGGTGAACGCCACGGGACTGGGCACGCAGGCCCTGCTGATCAGCGGGATCGGCCTGCTGATCCTGATCGCGGCGCTGGCTCCCCGGGCACTGCGCAAGTGGGCCCGCAAGCAGGCGGCGAAGGCCCGCGCGGCCGAGTCCGGCGACGGGCCCGGGGACGGGCCCGGGGACGGTGGAGAGGGCTCCGCGAAGGACGGCGGTACGTCCGCCGACGACGGCTCCGCGCCCGGTGACGACGCCACCGGCGACGACGCGAACGGCGACACGGCCACCGACGAGGGGGCCGCCACCCGCGACGACGAGCCGCCTCACGACGGAACGGCCCCTTCGGACCCGCCCCCCGCGGACGACGCCCCCGCGGCCTCCGACACGTCGGACGGCACGGCGGACGACACCCCCTCGGCGGGGGAACGCCCCGACGACAGCGGCTCCGGAAAGTGACCGCCACCCCCTGAACCGCGGCGCCGTGCCCGCGGCGCCGCGGCCCGCCCCCTCCCCGTCAGACGAAAGGAACCCTGATCCACGGTGGTCACCGACTCCCCGAACGGCGACGAACAGTCCCCCCGTTACACGCCCCGGCACAGCAGGAACCCCCATGAGGGGCCCATGCCCGGTGACAGCGCCGTCCGGCCCACCGGCGGCCCGACCCCCTCCCACGAGGAGGGCGAACTCCCCGAACCGGACGGCCCCGCCCCGCAGGAGGGCTCCGACTCCGGTTCCGGGGGGATGATGCGCTCCAGCATGATCATGGCCGTGGGCACCATGGCCTCACGTATCACCGGGTTCGCCCGCACCATCGTGCTGGCCGCCGCGATCGGCACCCACCTGCTCGGTGACGCCTACCACACCGCGCACACGATCCCCTTCATCCTCAACGACCTGCTCATCGGCGGCCTGATGGCCTCCGTGGTCATCCCGTTCCTGGTCAAGCGGCGCAAGCGCGACGCCGACGGCGGCAAGGCCACCGAGGACCGCCTGTTCACCTCCATGGTGCTGGCGCTTCTGCTGGTGACCACGGTCGCGATCCTGGCCGCCGAGGCCCTCATCTGGCTGTACGGCTCCCGGTTCACCCCGTTGCAGTTCGAGGCGTCGGTCTACCTTGCCCGCTTCCTGCTCTCACAGATCTTCTTCGTGGGCCTGAGCGGTCTGCTGAGCGCCATGCTCAACACCCGCGGCAAGTTCGGGGCCGCCGTCTGGGCCCCCGTGCTCAACAACGTCGTCATCATGGGCGTGGCCGCGATGTTCCTGGTCGTGGCGGGGCCGGGCCGCACCCCGGAGACCGTCAGCACCGGCGAACTCACCCTGTTGGGCGCGGGTACCGCCGCCGGTATGGCCCTCCAGGCCCTGGTGCTGTTCGTCGCGCTGACCCGCACCGGCTACCGCTGGCGGCCCCGCCTGGACCTGCGCGGCTCCGGGCTCGGCGAGGCGCTGCGCACCGCCGGGTGGATGATGCTCTACACCCTCCTGACCCAGGCGGGCCTGTGGATCACCACCAACATCGCCAACGCCGCCAACGTGGCCAGCATCGAACAGGGCCTGGACGTGGGCGCGGGTATCAGCGCCTACAACCTCGCGTACCAGCTCTTCCAGCTCCCCTACGCGATCATCGCGGTCTCGCTGATCACGGTCCTGCTCCCCCGCATGAGCGCGCATGCCGACGACCGCGACTGGGACTCCGTCCGCTCCGACTTCTCCCGCACGCTGCGGATCTCCGCTTTCGTCCTGGTCCCGGTCGCGTTCGCGGTCGCCCTGTTCGCCGAACCCCTGTCGGTGCTGGCGTTCGCCCGGGGTTCGGTGTCGGTCGCCGACGCGGCCGCCATCGGCCAGATCCTGGCCGTGATGTCGCTCGGCCTGCTGCCGTTCACCGTCTTCCAGCTCATGCTGCGCGTGTTCTTCGCCATGGGCGACACCCGCACCCCGGCCCTGATCGGTCTGGCCAACCTCGCTGTTCACAGCGGTCTGGCCCTGGTCGCCTACCTGCTGCTGCCGCCCGACCTGGTGGTCGTCGGCGTCGCCTCCGGCTTCATGCTCTCGTTCGTCTCCGGCCTGACCATCGCTGGTCAGATCCTCAGCCGACGTATCGGGGGACTTGACGGAAAGCACGTGATTGGCACATTGTTGCGGCTGCACCTGGCCGTCGTTCCCAGCATCGCGGCGGGCTTCGGTGTGCTCTGGTTCTTCGAGACGCGGGTCGGTCCCGGTCTGGCCACCAACGTCGGCGCGCCCCTCGCGGGCTGTGCCGCCGGTGCCCTGCTCTTCCTGGTCTGCGCCCGGTTGCTGCGCGTCCCCGAGCTGAGCGCCGCCGTGGAACTCGTCCGCGGCCGCCTGCGTCGATAGATGCCGTGACCCCTTCCGGCCCCGCCCCCGCCGGAGACCCCAGCCGTAAGAGTCGAAGAAAAGGACCACCCCACGGTGTCCAGCGATCACCTCCGTCAACACGCCGACGGTCCGGAGCCCGGACCGGAGGACACCCGCGAGGGCGCGTCCCGTCACCACCTGGTGATGCCCGAGGACGTGCTCGACGCCTACGAACGCGTCGAACCCCGGACCGAGCCGGAGCCCGGCCTGAAAACGGTCCGGGACCCGAGCGAGATCGGTGACGTGGGTACCGCCGACCGCGCGGGCCTGGAGGACGGCGACGAGATCGGCGGTGCCACGCACACCGGCCCCGGCAACATCGCCAGGTCGACGGCGATCATGGCGGTCGGCACCATCGCCTCGCGTGTGACGGGGTTCGTCCGCACCATCGTGCTGGCGGCCGCGATCGGCACCCAGCTGCTGGGCGACGCCTACCAGACCGCCGGCATGGTGCCGTACATGATCTACGACCTGCTCATCGGCGGGTTGCTGGCCAGCGTGTTCGTCCCGTTCCTCGTCAAGCGGCGCAAGCTGGACGACGACGGCGGCGACCGGACCGAGCAGCGGCTGGTCACGCTGATGCTGCTCGCGCTGTTCGTGCTGACCCTGGTGTCGGTGCTGGTCGCGGAGTGGTTCATCCGGATCTACGCGGGCGGGTTCAGCGGGGCGCAGTACGAGGTCTCGGTCATCCTCGCCCGGTACCTGGTGCTCCAGATCTTCTTCATCGGCGCCAGCGGCCTGGCCAGCGCGATGCTGAACGCGCGCAACAGGTTCGGTGCGCCCATGTGGGCTCCGGTGCTCAACAACGTCGTCATCATCGGCGTCTGCCTGTGGTTCCTGTCCGTGGCCGGTCCCGGCCGCACCCCGGACACGATCACCTCCGGCGAGCTCGCCCTGCTGGGCCTGGGCACCGCGGTCGGCCAGGTCGTCCAGGCCGCCGTGCTGCTGTGGGCGCTCGCCGCGGCGGGCTTCCGCTGGCGGCCCCGTCTGGACCTGCGCGGTTCCGGGCTGGGCGAGGCGGCCAGTGCCGCCTCGTGGATGATGCTCTACATCGTCGTGGCCCAGGTGGGCGCGCTCGTCTCCACCAACGTCGCCACCCGCGCCGGATCGATGGCGGCCGACCTCGGATACGAGACCGGCTCGGGCATCGCGGCGTACAAGTTCGCGTCGATGCTGTTCCAGCTGCCGTACGCGATCATCGCCGTCTCGGTGATCACGGCCCTGCTGCCCCGGATGAGCGAGCACGTCGCGGCCGGGCGCAAGGACCAGGTCCGCAGCGACTTCTCCCGGGGCTTCCGGCTCTCGTCGGTCCTGATCGTGCCCATCGCGGTGGCGATGATCGTCTTCGCCGTCCCGTTCTGCGTGATGATCTACGCGCAGGGCAGCACCAGCGCCGAGGACGCCGCCGCGATCGGGCGCATCCTCATGGTCTTCTGCGTGATGTTGATCCCGTTCACGCTGTTCCAGCTCCAGATGCGCGTGTTCTACGCGCTGGGCGACACGCGCACCCCCGCCCTGGTGTCGATCCCCTCCGAGATCGCGCACGCGGTCACCGCGCTCAGCCTGCTGTACTTCTTGGCGGACCGTCCGCAGGACATCGTGGTGTGGTTGCCGGTGCCCTACGGTCTCTACTACGTGGTCGGTTCGGTCATCATGTGGTACCTCCTCAACAGGAGACTGAACGGTCTCGACGGCCGCAGGACCGCGGTGACCCTCGTCAAGCTGCACGTGGCAACGGTTCCGGCGGCCGCGTTCGGCGTCCTGATGATCTACTCCCTCGACGGTCTCCCCGGCGACGTGTGGCCCGCGCTCGCGTCCATGGTGGCCGGAGGTCTGGTCGGTGCCGTACTGTTCGTGGTCGCCGCCAAGTTCCTCAAAGTGACAGAAGTCACAGCTTTCCTGGATGTGGTCAGAACCAGGTTGCGACGCCGCTGATCACCTGTAATGGATGATGTTGGGTAGCCGCGCCCGGGTACGTCCCGGAAGATGGTGGGGCATCCGATGTCCTCCAAAGGGCCTGTTCACGCGTCCTAGCATGGACAGGCACCGCTTTACCGCCAGAGCATCGTTTATCCGAGCTGCCCGAAGGGAGGCTGGGGACAGCAGACAGGGCCGAACCCCCGCGCGTGCGCCCGCGACGGCGGAACGCGAACAACGGCACTGTCACCCGTCACTCCCATCATGAGCACCTTCCTGATCGAACCCGGGGCGAAGCTGGCCAACCGCTACCGACTCGACACCGTGGTGAGCGAGACCGGTGGCGCGACCCGCTGGAAGGCCACCGACGAGACGCTCGCGCGCCCCGTCGCGGTGTGGACCTTCGCTGAGGGTTTCCCCCGCACGTCAGAGGTGGTGCGCGCGGCCCGCGCCACGAGTCGTATCCCGGACGCCCGCGTCACCCAGGTCTTCGACGCCGACGACACCACTCCCGTCCCCTACGTCGTCGAGGAGTGGGTCATCGGCTCCTCCCTCGCCGAACTGCTGGCCCAGGGCCCCATGGAGCCCGAGCGCGCCGCGGGCCTGGTGGCCGAGGCCGCCGAGGCCATCGCCGCCGCGCACGCCGGCGGCCTGCACCACCTGTGCCTGACACCCGGCAAGCTCATGTGGAGCAGCGGCGGGGCCGTCAAGGTCACCGGCATCGGTGTGGACGCCGCACTGCTGGGCAACAACGTCCCCAACCCCGGGGCCGTGGACGCCCAGGGCCTGGGCAACCTGCTCTACGCGGCCCTCACCGGGTACTGGCCGACCGGCCCGCAGAGCGGCCTGCCCGGCGCACCCCAGGGCCCCATGGGCCCCTACCCGCCCGGGCAGCTCCGTCAGGGGGTGGGCGAGCCCCTGGCCTCCATCACCACCCGCGCGGCCCTGCCCCAGCTCGTGGGGCAGATGGTGCCCGGCCCGCCCATCGCGACCCCGGCCGAGTTCTGCGCGGCGATGGCGGACGTGCCCCGGCTCATCCCGCTGCCGGTCTCGCCCGCCGAGACCGCACCGCCCGAGCCGGGGACCTCCCGGCGCACGGGCGAGTTCGACGCCACCAACAACCAGCGGCGCACCAGCCGCACCTCCTCCGCGGCGGCGGCCGCACCGGCTCGCGCGGGCTCGCGCCCGGCTCCCTCACGCATGGACCAGCGGGAGGCCCGTGAGGGCGGCCTGTCCGCCAAGCGCGTCCTGGTGGGGGCGATGGCGCTGGTGGTGTTCGTGGCGGTCGTCGTCGGCGCCTGGACGTTCGGCTCGATGATGAACTCGGGCACGGACGGCGAGGCCGACCCCACCGCCAACGCGACCGACGAGGTCCCGGAGGAGGCCGAGCTGGTCGTCCTCGACATCGCGGGCTCCGACGGCTTCGACCCGCTCGGGGACAACTCCGAGCACGGTCAGAACGCTCCGCTGGCCCATGACGGCGACCCCGGCACCGCCTGGAACACCGAGGGCTACAACGACCCCATGGGCACCGAGAAGTCCGGTGTCGGGCTGATCCTGGACCTGGGTTCCAGCCAGGAGGTGCACGAGGTCGACCTCGCGCTCCCCTCCCGCGACTACGGGGTACAGATCAGGATCGGTGACAGCGACTCCGTCTCCGACGACGCCAGCCTGGACTCCAGCCTCCCCGCCGTCTGGGAGGGGCAGGTCAGCGGCGAGCAGACCGTCACCCTGGACGAGGCCGTGACCGGCCAGTACGTGGTGGTCTGGTTCACCGCCCTGCCCGCCGACGGTTCCAAGTACCGTGGGACGATTTACGAGGTCGAGGTTCGCGGGACCTAGTTCTACTGTGTGGGGTATGTGATCAGCGCTGATGGACGCGGCCCAGGAGCTTCCTGACCGGGAGCTGTTGTCGAGGCACGCTCAGGGTGACGACCAGGCGTTCGCGGTTCTGGTTCGCCGTCACCGTGAGCGCCTCTGGGCTGTCGCCGTCCGGATGATGGGCGACCCCGAGGAGGCCTCGGACGCCCTCCAGGACGCGTTCATGTCCGCGTTCCGCGCCGCCGACCGGTTCCGCGGCGAGGCGCAGGTCAGCACCTGGATGCACCGCATCGTGGTGAACGCCTGCCATGACCGCCTCAGACGCCGCAAGGTGCGTCCGGCGACCCCGACCGAGGACGAGACCCTCGACGTCATCTCCAACGACCGCCTGAGCCGTTCCGGCGGCGGGCACGACCACGCCTCGCAGACCGAGGCCCGCCTGGACGTGCACGCCGCCCTGGAACTCCTCCCGCTGGACCAGCGGATGGCGCTGACCCTCGTGGACATGCTCGGTTACCGCGTGGACGAGGCGGCGCAGATCCTCGACGTGGCCCCGGGCACGGTCAAGAGCCGGTGTGCGCGAGGTCGCGCCAAACTTCTTCCCACACTCGCCCATCTAAGGAACCCTCAGCATCCGCGAGACGTCACATCTGGGAGAGGAGGTGCCAACCCATCGTGACGTCCCATCCTGACGTGGAGGCACTCGCCTTCTTCGCCGAGGACCTCCTGGACCCCGACGAGGAACGCTCCGTTGCCGCACACATAGAGACCTGCGCGACCTGTGCCACGGTCCTCGACGACCTCACCAGGGTCACGCGCGTCCTCGCCGACGCGCCCGCCCCCGCGCTCCCACGTGACGTCGCGGACCTCCTCGACGACCGGATCGCCGACGCCGTGGCCGCCCGCGCCTCGGACCGGGAGACCGGGACGCCCTCCTCACCCACCGCCTCCGAACCCCCCGAGGGGACGGAAGGCGACGACACCGCCGACGGGACCGGGGCACCCGAACGGGAGCACCTGGCACCGGTGGTGCCCCTCACCAGACGGCGCGGGTTCGGCCTGCCGCACCTGATGGCGGTCGCGGCCGCGACCGTGTTCGTGGTCGGCGGCGGCGCCGCGATCCTCAACGGGCAGATGAGCGGGCACGAGGACTCCGGTGCCGCCTCTCCCCTGCTGGAGGAGAGCGCCCCCGAGTCCGCTCCCGACACCGCCCAGTCCTACTCCGCGACCTCGCTCAGCAGCGGAACCGTCTACACCGAGGACGGCCTCGGCGACCAGGCGGCGGAGGTCGCGGCCTCGGCACGGGCGTTGGAGGGCTCCGAGGGGGCGGGCGCCCAGGCACTCCCCCAGCTGAGCCCCGAGCTCCAGGAGTGCGTCACGGGATTCGAGAGCGAGAGCGGCCTGCGGGTCACCCTGGTCGACGAGGCCCTCTACGACGGCGGCGGAACACCGGCGCCGGTGTGGGTCCTGTTCACCCAGGACACCAAGGGCGCCGGGGTGGTCGTCCTCGACCGCTCGAGCTGTTCCGGCGGCGCCCCCGTCGGCGACGGCGTGATCGCGCAGCGCCCCCTTTAACGAACGTCTCCCCGGGGCGGCGCGCGGGCGTCGCCCCCTCGCCTTCGGCGCGGCCACCGCCGCCCGACCCCTCAGCGGTTTCCCCCCGCGCGCACCAGACCGGTCTCGTAGGCCAGCACCACCAGCCCGACCCGGTCGCGTACCCCGAGCTTGGCCAGCAGACGGCCCACGTGGGTGCGGGCGGTCGCCGGGCTGAGGTGCAGTTCGGCGCCGATCTCCTGGTTGGTCAGCCCCCGGCCGACGAGCCCGAGCACCTCGCGTTCGCGGGGGGTGAGCCCGTCCAGCCGCTCACCGGCACCGGGCGGGGGGCCGGTCCCGGCCAGCCGCTCGATGACCCTCCGGGTCACCCCCGGCGAGAGCAGGCCCTCGCCCGCCGCCACGGTGCGGACCGCCTCCCGCAGCTCGCGCGGTCCGGCGTCCTTGAGCAGGAACCCCGCGGCCCCCAGGCGCAGCGCGGAGAAGACGTTGTCGTCCTCGCCGAAGGTGGTGAGGACCACCACCCGCGTGTCGACATGTCGGCGCCCCGACGTGTCGACACGTCGACGTTCCAGCTCCCGCAGCACGCCGAGGCCGTCCATGACGGGCATCTGGAGGTCCAGCAGCACCACCTCCGGCCGGAAGCGGTCGATCTCGACCAGCGCCCCGCGTCCGTCCCCGGCCTCCGCCACCACCTCGATGTCGCCGTCGCGCTCCAGCAGGGCGCGTACTCCGGCGCGGACGAGCTCCTGGTCGTCCACGAGCAGCACCCTCGTGGCCCCGTTCACGCGCCGCCACCGATCGGCAGTCGGACCCGTACCCGGAACCCGCCGCCGGGCACCGGCCCCGCCTCCAGAGTCCCCTCCACCATGCGCACCCTCTCCCTCATTCCAGCCAGCCCCGTTCCTCCTCGCCCGGTGTCGGGCGCGCCCCCGTCCGCGGTGTTCCCCGGCACCACCGACCCGTCGTCGGCGACCGTCACGATGAGTGCCTCCTCCGTGCGGACGAGCACGACCTGGGCGCGACGGGCCCGCGCGTGCCGGAGCGTGTTCGTGAGCGCCTCCTGCACCACCCGGTAGGCGGTCGCGTCCACCAGCCCGGGCAGGCCCTTGCCGCCCTCTCCGACGACCTCCACGTCCAGCCCGGCCGCCCGCACGGAGGCCGTCAGCCCGTCCAGGTGGGCGAGCCCGGCGACCCGGCCGGCCCCGCCTCCGTCACCGGCCCCGGTTCCGTCCTCCGGCTCACGCAGCGCCCGCACCGTGGCGCGCAGGTCCCGCAATCCCTCGCTCGCGGCCTGGGAGACGTGCTCCAGCTCGGCGCGGGCCACGGGGAGGTCGGTCTCTCCCTCCTCCAGGGCCTCGGCCGCCACCGAGGTGTGCAGGGAGACCACCGACAGGTGGTGGCCGACCGCGTCGTGCAGGTCGCGGGCGATCCGGGCGCGTTCTCGGGCCAGCAGCTCGGCCGACTCCGCCTCCCGTGCCTGGGCGTCCAGGGCGGCGATCAGCGCGCGTTGGCGGGCGCCCTCCGCCCGCTGCCGGGCGCCGTCGCCGAGGGCGATCGCCGCACCCATGACGGCCACGGTCGTCACCAGCTCGTACCCGAGGAGGAAGGCCGGGTCCTGCCCCTCGGACAGCCGCGCGGTCGTGGAGACACCGACCAGCGCCGCCGCGACCCCGACCGCCCACCGGGTGCGGTCGAAGGCCGCGGCGGAGTACAGCGCGGCCGACACGGGCACCGCGAGCCCGATCACCGGCAGGTCCGCGACGTAGTAGGCCACGAGGAGGACGGCGGTGACCACGAGGACCGTCAGGGGCCAGCGGCGCCGGACGAGCATGAGCAGACCGAGCGCGGTCGCGAAGCCGTAGGCGACGATCGGCGGAAGGTCGCCCCCTCCGATGCCCGCGCCGATGGCGATCGCCACCACCGCGAACACGGCGAACCCCAGGAGGGCGTCGACGACAACGGCCTGGCGGCCGGACGGTTCCTGTGGGCCGGGGCGCTCGGACATGCCGCGATTCTACGGAGACCGGACCGGCGGCACCCCGGTTCCCGGGCGCGTCCGCGTACGCGTCTCGACGTACCGCCCCGGGCGCGGTGGCGGACGCCCCGCCGGGGCGGGGCTCCGTAGCCTCCGGATGACCGGGCGGAGTCCGCCGTCCGGTATCCGCCGCCGGACCTCCGCGAGGGAGCCCCATGAACCGCCCACCGTCCCCGGCCCCGGTGTCACCGCCCGGTGTGCCCTGGTCCCTGGTGCTCAGTCTGGGCGCGCTCGCCCTGGTGCGCCCCCTGGCGAACGCCACGGGTGTCGCCGAAGCGGTCGGAACGCCCTGGGCCCAGGTGGGGACCACCCTGCTCGTGACGGCCACGTGGGTGGCGGCCGTGGTCGTGGCGCACGTACCGCGGCCCTTCGTCACCCTGGTGTGCGCGGGGGTGGCCTACGGCGTGCTCGCGATCCTGCTCGGCGCGGTGCTGTCGCCGCTCCTGGGAGAGGGGCTCCAAGGGCCGCTCGCCCGCCCCGTGGCCGTGCTCCCGGTACTGGCCCTGAACGCGATGTGGGGGGCCGCCGCCGGGGGCGTGGCCGTGGCGGTCGGCGCGACTCTGGGACGGGGGCGCGCGAGATGGCCGGGACGCGGCTGAGATCCATACCCCACCCCCGTACGCTGCGAGGATGTCGGACCGGGAATGGCGTGCGCCTACCATCGGTTGTGCTAACCATCTTTCCCCTGTCACAGCACTGTGGCCGGGCAGCGACTGTGTGAAGGGCCTAGAGCGTGAGTGACGTCCGCAATGTCATCATCATCGGTTCCGGACCGGCGGGTTACACCGCTGCCGTGTACGCCGCGCGCGCGGAACTGCGCCCTCTGGTGTTCGAGGGGTCCATCACGGCCGGCGGTGCGCTCATGAACACCACCGACGTGGAGAACTTCCCCGGCTTCCCGGACGGGATCATGGGCCCCGACCTCATGGACAACCTGCGCAAGCAGGCCGAGCGCTTCGGCGCCGAGCTGGTTCCCGAGGACGTCACCGACGTGGACCTGACCAAGCCGGTCAAGGAGGTCACCGCGGGCGGTGAGACCTTCCTCGCGCACACCGTCATCCTGGCCACCGGCTCCGGCTACCGCGAGCTGGGCATCCCCGGTGAGAAGGAACTGTCCGGCCGGGGCACCTCCTGGTGCGCCACCTGTGACGGCTTCTTCTTCCGCGACCAGGACATCGCCGTGGCGGGCGGCGGCGACACCGCCATGGAGGAGGCCCTCTTCCTCACCCGCTTCGCCAAGTCGGTGACGGTCATCCACCGCCGCGACGAGCTGCGCGCCAGCAGGATCATGGCCGAGCGCGCCCTGGCCAACGACAAGATCACCTTCCTCTGGAACACCGAGATCACCGAGGTCGTCGGCGAGGACCGCGTCAGCGGCCTGAAGCTGGTCAACAACAAGACGAACGAGACCAGCACGCTGGACGTCACCGGCCTGTTCGTCGCGATCGGCCACGACCCGCGCGTGGAGCTCTTCCAGAAGCAGATCGAGCTCGACGAGGAGGGGTACGTGAAGGTGGACGCCCCGTCCACGCGGACCAACCTCGAAGGCGTCTTCGCGGCGGGCGACGTCGTGGACCACCAGTACCGCCAGGCGATCACCGCCGCGGGCACCGGCTGCTCCGCCGCCCTGGACGCCGAGCGCTTCCTCGCCGCGCGAGGCAACTAGCTTCCGCTCCCCTCACCCGGTTTCGTCGACGCAAGGAGAACCAAGCAGTGTCCACCGTCAAGAACGCCACCGACGCCTCCTTCGAGAAGGTCGTCCTCAAGAACGACAAGCCCGTGCTGGTGGACTTCTGGGCCGACTGGTGCGGTCCCTGCAAGCAGATGGCCCCGGTCCTGGACAAGCTGGCCGCGAACCACGGCGACAAGATCGACGTGGTGAAGATCAACACCGACCAGAACCCCGAGACCCCGCGCGCCTACAACGTGCTGTCGCTGCCGACCATGAACGTGTACAAGGACGGCGAGGTCGTGAAGCAGATCATCGGTGCCAAGCCGACGCGCCTCCTGGAGAAGGAGCTCGCGGAGTTCCTGTAGCCCGGAGCACCGCAGTCGCGCGAGAGGCCCCCAGGTCGCCCCTGGGGGCCTCTCGGCGTTCGGGCGGGCCCAGCCTCCACACGGACCCGCAACGCGGCGCAGCGGACGCCTGGGGGCGCCGAGGCGGTGTTTCACGTGAAACACCGCCATCGCGCGTGAGGTGGAGGAGTCAGACCCCCCGGCCCATCTGGGCGATGATCCGCTCCAGGTCCTCCATCGTCGCGAACTCCACGACGATCTTGCCCTTCTTCCGGCCGATGTCCACCTTCACGGTGGTGTCGAGCCGGTCGCCGAGGCGTGTCGCCCACTCCTCGACCTGCGGGGGGTTGTCGACCCGGGCGGCGGCGGCCCGGGTGGGCCGCTCCGCGGCCGGAATCTCCCGGAGCGCGACGATCTCCTCCAGGGAACGGACCGACAGCCCCTCGTCGTTGACCCGCTGGGCCAGACGCTCCTGCGCCTCGGGGTCCTCGATCGCCAGCAGGGCCCGGGCGTGTCCCGCGCTGAGCACCCCTGCGGCCACCCGCGTCTGCACCTTCCCCGGGAGGTTGAGCAGGCGCAGGGTGTTGGAGATGTGCGAGCGGGACTTGCCGACCTGCTGGGCCAGCTCCCCCTGGGTGGTGCCGAAGTCGTCCAGCATCTGCTGGTAGGCCGCGGCCTCCTCCAACGGGTTGAGCTGCTGTCGGTGCAGGTTCTCCAGGAGCGCCTCCCGGAGCAGTTCGTCGTCGTCCGTCTGCCGGACGATCGCGGGGATGCGTTCGAGCTCCGCGAGTTTGCTCGCCCGGAACCGGCGCTCCCCCATGATCAGTTCGTAGCGGGGCTCGTCCCCGCCCTCGACCCTGCGGACCACGACGGGCTGGAGCAGGCCGACCTCGATGATCGAGTCCCGCAGCTCGTCCAGCGCCTCGTCGTCGAAGTACGTCCTGGGCTGTCGGGGGTTGGGGGTGATCGAGGCGAGCTCGACCTCCTCCAGGTACGTCCCGTCAGGCATCTCCGTCGGCCCCTGCGCCGAGGGGGGTTCGGGGATGGACACCACCGTGTCACGGACGCTCTCCACCGGCGCGGGGACGGTCGGCCCCTGCGGGATGAGCGCCCCCAGCCCCTTGCCCAGTCCGCGCCGCTGCTGGCTCACCGGCAACTCCCTCCACACTCCTAGTGCGTCTCCGACCGCCCGGTCGGCCTCACGACCGGGCGGAGTGTTTCACGTGAAACAACCGCCGTCAGCCGGCGTTGAGCCCTTCGGCTCGGAAGGCGATCTCACGGGCCGCCTCCAGGTAGGCCATCGCCCCGGTCGACCCCGGGTCGTAGGTCATGACCGACTGCCCGTAGCTGGGCGCCTCCGACACGCGGACGCTCCTCGGCACCAGCGACTTCAGGACGAGTTCCCCGAAGTGCGAGCGCACCTCGTCGGCGACCTGCTGGGCGAGCCGGGTGCGGCCGTCGTACATCGTCAACAGGATCGTACTGACGGACAGCCCGGTGTTGAGGTGGGACTTGACCAGCTCCACGTTGCGCAGCAACTGGCCGAGCCCCTCCAGTGCGTAGTACTCGCACTGGATCGGGATCATGACCTCGTCACAGGCGACCATCGCGTTGACGGTCAGCAGGCCCAGCGAGGGCGGGCAGTCGATGAGGATGTAGTCGAGGTCCGAGGTGTCGTAGGCGGCGAAGGCCCGCTTGAGCCGGGCCTCTCGCGCCACGAGGGAGACCAGTTCGATCTCCGCGCCCGCGAGGTCGATCGTCGCGGGAGCGCACCACAGGTTGGGGATGTCCGGAACCGGCTGCGCCAGCTTGCGGATCTCCTCGTCCTCGACCAGGCAGTGGTAGATGGACCGGGTCTGGTTGTCGCGCTCCATGCCGAGGGCGGTGGAGGCGTTCCCCTGGGGATCGAGGTCGACCACCAGGACCCGCTGCCCGTTCATGGCCAGGGCGGCGGCGATGTTCACCGTCGTGGTGGTCTTACCCACGCCGCCCTTCTGGTTGGCGACGCTGATGATGCGACAGGACCGGGGGCGGGGCCACGGCTCCTCGTGACCGCGGCCCGCCATCGCGGCGCGGGCCGCCTGGGCGAGCGGAGTGTCGGGGACGCTGTCGGCGGTCGCCGCGCCGTTCCATGTTTCACGTGAAACAGGGGGCTGGCCCGCCGTGGGGTCCGCTGATGTCTCACCTGACACATCGAGCAGATCCCCATAGGCGCCTACCGGTGTTTCACGTGAAACACCGGCGTTGTCGGCTGGGTTCTGGGGCACGAATGAGTTCACCTCTTCCGTCCGCGCTTCTTCTTGCCGTTCCGCGCCTTCTTCTGGGAGCCTCCCGGCGCGGGCGGACCACCGTCGGATGTCACCGTGACGCGAACGACCGTGGTAGCGGGATCGACTTTACCCCGCCCCACCCTGATCACATCGCTCACACCAGGACGCAGTTTCGAAACGTCCTTCTGGGCCTCGGCCAGTTCGGCCTCCGCCTGTTCCCCCTTGAGGGCCAACAGGCTTCCGTCCTTGCGCAGCAGGGGGAGCGACCAACCCGCCAGACGGGCCAGCGGTGCCACCGCGCGGGCGGTGACGAAGTCGGTGTACACCTCGCCGTGCGCCTCCTCGGCGCGTCCCCGGCGCACTTCCACGTTGGTCAGCCCCAGCGTCCGTACGGCCTCGTCGAGGAAGACCGTCCTCCGCAGCAGTGGCTCCAGGAGGGTCATGCGGATGTCCGGCCGCAGCAGACCGAGCACCAACCCGGGGAGCCCCGCGCCGGAGCCGATGTCCACCACCTCCGCGCCCTCGGGGATCAGCTCCTCGACGACGGCGCAGTTGATGAGGTGCCGCTCCCAGAGGCGGGGCACCTCGCGCGGGCCGATCAGCCCGCGACGCACCCCGTCGTCGGCGAGCAGCTCGGCGTAGCGGGTCGCCACGGGCAGGCTGTCGCCGAAAACCGCCACGGCCTGCGGGGGCGGGGCGGGGAGCGTAGCGCCGGGCTCCTCAGTGCCCGAGGTCATCGGTCACCACCTGTCGGAACTCGTCCATCGTCACTTCCATGAACCGTTGGGTCGCCATGTCGACCTGTCCACATGGGGACTGGTCGACGACGACGCGGAAAGCGCGCGGCGGATCGCGTCCGTCCGCGCGCACGGGGGTCGTCCCCTCCCCCACACGGGTCGCGTGGTTCGCGACTCCACTCGCGGAGCCGCCCTCGGGGACACCGGGGGCGGGACGACTCGTGGCGGGGAGGTCCCCGGAGACGATCCTACGCGGGGGGCACACCCGTGTTTCACGTGAAACACCCCCTGCGCCCGGGTCGTCTCCGTCGCGGAACCCGGACCGCCCGACGGGGTCTCCTTCACTCCGGGCATGGCGAAGGGGCGGTGTTTCACGTGAAACACCGCCCCCGAACCTCCCGCGTTCCGACCTAGTCGGCGGGGTGGACCACCACGTAGCGGTGGGGCTCCTCGCCCTCGGACTCGCTGCGCAGGCCCGCCGCCGCGACCGCGTCGTGCACCACCTTGCGCTCGAACGGGGTCATCGGCTCCAGCGGGTGGACCTCACCGGACTGCTTGACCTTCTCAGCCGCCTCGGCACCGATCTGGAAGAGCACCTTGCGGCGGCCGTCGCGGTAGCCGCCGATGTCGAGCATCAGACGGCTCCGCTCACCGGTGGCCCGGTGCACGGCGAGGCGGGTCAGCTCCTGGAGCGCCTCCAGGACCTCCCCCTCCTCACCGATCAGCTCGTCCAGGGTCGCCCCGACGACGGAGACCATCGCGCGGTCGCCCTCGACGTCCATGTCGATGTCGCCGTCGAAGTCCGCGATGTCGAGCAGACCCTCGATGTAGTCCGCGGCGATGTCGCCCTCGTTCTCCAGGGCCTCGACGTCGATCCCGGCCTCAGGTGCGTCAGCCACAGCCACGCCACCGCCCTCTTCCTCGCTACTTCCCACAGCGATCCCGTCTCCTCAATCCGTCAGTCACTGGCCGCCGTACGCCTCAGGGGCATTCTCGCCTGCGCACTCGGAGGTCGTCGACGCCGACACGAAACCGGGTGGCCCTACTTGGGCCCGCCACCGCGCTTGGAACGCGTCTGCTTCTTCGGCTGTTTGCGTTCGATCTTAGGCTGTTCCTTCGGTTCCGGAGCGGATTCCGGAGCCTTCTTCCGGCCGAGCATGCCCTTGGCCGAACCCTTGGAGGAGGAGCCCTTCTCCGCGTCGGCGGTCTCGCCCGGGGCGGGCTGGTTCCGGTACAGGAAGTGCTGCTGCACCATCGTCCACACGTTGGAGGTGACCCAGTAGACCAGCACACCGATCGGCATCATGAGGCCGAAGAGCCCGAAGGCCGGCGCCATGTACATCATGATCTTCTGGGTCTGCATCATCGGGTTGTCGGGCTGCTGCGCGATGCTGCGCTTGATGCTCTGACGCATGGTGAGGAACGTCGTGACGCCCATGACCACACAGGCGATGGCGATGACGACCTTGGCCATGATGGGGTCGGTCGCGCCAAGGGCCCGCAGCTCCTCCGGCGGGGTGTTGAACTGCGCGGCGATCGGCGCGTGGAAGATCAGCGCCTCACGCGCGCTGTCGGCCAGCTCCTGGGTGAAGCCGAACTGCACCTTGCCCTCGGCGACACTGCGCAGCACGCTGAACAGGGCGAAGAAGACCGGCATCTGGAGCAGCAGCGGAAGACAACCCATGATGGGGTTGGTGCCGCTCTCCTGGTACAGCTTCATCGACTCCCGCTGGAGCCGCTCCTTGTCGTGCTTGTAGCGCTCCCGAAGCTTCATGATCTTCGGCTGCACTTCCTGCATCTTGCGCTGCGTGTTCATCTGTTTGACGAACAGCGGCACCATCAGCAGACGCATCAGGCAGGTCAGCAGCACGATGGACAGGCCCCACGCCCACCCGCTGTCGGGGTTCAGGCCAACGATGGTCAGACCCTGGTGGATCCAGACCAACACGTGGCCGATGATGTTGTAAAGCCAGTCCAGCACCGGCCAACTCCTCGGTGATTCGGTTCAGCTACTGGTCCCCGGAAGCGGTGCCGGCGTGCCCGGTTCCGCCCGTAGACTCCTCGGACTCCTCGTTCCGGCGCCCCTTGGGCGGCGGAACCGGATCAAGACCCCCCGGGTTGAAGGGGTGGCAGCGGGCGATACGCCTGGCCGTCAGCCACAACCCGCGAAGTCCCCCGTGCACGCGCAGCGCCTCGACGCCGTACGCGCTGCACGAGGGGTAGAAACGACAGACCGGGGGGAAGAGCGGGCTGATGAAGCGCTGGTAACCGCGGATGGGCAGGATCAGCAACCGCGCGAACGACGTCGGTCTGTGCTCGGTCATTGCTTCGCCCACCGTTCTGCGCCCTCTGGGGGGCGACGGTCACCGTCTGCTTCACTCTTCGCCGACCCGACCGGATCGGGGCGCTGGCCCCCGCGGCCGCGTCGGCGCTTGTCGGCCCCACGGGGACGCTGCGCCGCGGCGATCGCGCTGTCGAGTTGTACCGCCAGGTCCTCCTGCCGCAGGTTCGCGGCCGCGGGCCTGGCCCGCACTACCAGCAGGCTACCGTTTGGCAGAACAGCCAACCGTGAGCGCATCAGGTGGCGCAGGCGGCGTTGGACGCGCTTGCGGACGACGGCGCCCCCGACGGCCTTGCTCACGACGAAACCGACGCGCGGCGGTGGCGGCGCGTCGGTGGTGTCGCTGTCGCGGGAAGGCTTCCGGGGGGCGAGGTAGACGACGCCCAGGGCGTCACGTGAGGAGCGCCGACCGGAACGCATGACCGTCCCGAACTCGGCGCTGTGGCGCATCCGGTTCTCCGGCGACAACATCGGGGTTCCTCCGGGAGAGGGGTGCGGCACGGCCCCCGGCTACCGGTTCCGTGCCCCACGACAAAGGGACCGACCGGCGAGAAGGCCGGACCGGTCCCAGTGAAGACTTGAGGCTTGACGTGGCCTAGTGGCTCACGGTCAGCGCGGCGCGTCCCTTGCGACGACGCGAGGCGATGATGGCGCGACCGGCGCGCGTACGCATGCGCAGCCGGAAACCGTGGACCTTCGCGCGACGCCGGTTGTTCGGCTGAAACGTACGCTTGCTCACTACTGGCTCCAGGGGCGTGTCAGGAAAGTACTACGACAGACCCCCAGGATATGCGGGGCCTTACAGTGCGTGCGACGGGGCCGCGACCTCGTGGTGGACACGGGTGCGGGCAGGATCGTCGGCATAAGCATAAAGAACATACGACCTGGTCCGGTCCTGGTCAAATCAGCCCTGCTGACCGTCCCCCGCGCGGGTGGAGCGGCCGGCACCGACCGTGTCGCCGCCACGGACAGCAGTCTACCCGTGCCCTGTGGACAACTCGTTGTCCACAGCGTGTGAGACTTCCACAGGGAGTGGGAGCTGTGGATAACCTCAACCTGTGGATAACTCGCCCCCGGCGCTGCCCACAGCCACCGCCAAGCTGTGGAAAACCGCCGTACACACCCTGTGAACTGCGGATTGTGGATAACCTCCGGCCATACACAGGGAGCTGTCATCCTGTGGATAAACCTGTGGACAAGGTGTGGACAACCTCCTGAAGCTGTGGATACCCCCAGGTAGTCAAACCCTTGGCCTCTGGCGGCCGCACCAGTTGTCCACAGGCCGTGAACGCCCCGAACGACCGAACGCACACCGCTACCCCGGCCCGGCGCCTCCCCTGGGGGAGGACAATGGGGAGAAGGGGCCCCGCCGGGCCCTCCCTCCCCCCTCACGCCGGACCGCACTCCCCCGTCCCCTCACCGCCCCCCGACCGCACCGAACAGATCCGCACCGAAGGGACAGCAACCGTGGCAGGTCACCTTGGCTGAAGCACAGGTCAACCTCGCAATGGTCTGGTCGAGCGTGCTGGACGGGATCGACCACGACTCCCTCCCCGCACACCAGCGTGCCTGGCTGCCGCAGACCCGCCCGCTGGGTCTGATCGAGGACACGGCGCTGATCGCGGCGCCCAACGAGTTCACCAAGAAGGTCCTGGAGACACGCCTCTACCCGGCGATCAGCAAGGCGCTCTCCGCGCACCTGGGGCGGGAGATCCGTGTCGCGGTGACCGTCGACCCGACCGCCGTGCCCACCCCGCCCCCGACCCCCTCCCCGTACGGAGTGGGCAGGGACACCGGCGCGCACTCGGCGCTGTCGGCCCCGCCGGAGCAGCCCCCGTCGCCCGGTCGGCCCGAGCAGGCGACCGCCCACGAACCCCGGGGACAGCACGCGCGCCCGGCCGGACAGCACGTCCAGGCGCCGTCCCCGCAGCCCAGCGCACCGCACCCGTCGGAGGCGCTGGGCGCCCACCCCGACCACGTCCGCGCGCAGGAGGCCCGGGCCGATCTGCTCGGCCCCCCGCCCGCCTACCCGGAGCCGCGGGCGGACGGACGCGGCCAGGCGCCCCGGCAACCGCTCCCCGGCCCCCCCGAGCCCGCCGAGCGACCCCGCGCCCTTCCGGGTCCCTCCTCAGGCTCCGCCGGTCAGTCCTCCTCCTCGCCGTCCGCCAGGACGTGCAGGCGGGCCAGGTGCTCGCTGTCG
>NZ_JBEYHA010000059.1:26568-31242 GCF_040635075.1 Nocardiopsis sp. NPDC007018 | reverse complement strand
GTCGGCCACCGTCCTCCCGGCCGTCTCACCGGGCCTTTGGAAGAAGACCTGGTCGTCGGGGTGCGGTGCTCCCTCGCACCCGCCCGCCCAGAGTGCCCTTGGCGAGCGTCCCCAGGTACAGCTCGATCACGTTCGGATCGTTCAGCAGTTCCCGACCCGAACCCGTGTACGCGTTCCGGCCCTGGTCCAGCACGTAGCCGCGGTCACAGATCTGCAGGCACCGCCGCGCGTTCTGCTCCACCATGATCACCGAGACCCCGGCGGCGTTGACCTCCTTCACGCGCTGGAAGACCTCCTCCTGGTAGATCGGCGACAACCCCGCCGTCGGCTCGTCCAACAACAGCACCGACGGGTCCATCATCAGGGCCCGGCCCATCGCCACCATCTGGCGCTGACCACCCGACAACGACCCCGCCTTCGCCCGGCGACGGTCCGCCAGCAGCGGGAACAGCCCCGCCACCACCTCGAACCGCTCCGCGAACGACCTCGGCCGCAGGAACGCCCCCATCTGGAGGTTCTCCTCGATCGTCAGCGACGGGAACACGTTGCGCGTCTGCGGGACGTAGCCCACGCCCCGCTCCACCAACGAGTGCGCCGCCAACCCCGCGATGCTGGAACCCCGCAGAGTCAGACCGCCCTCGCGCACGGGGATCAGGCCGAAGATCGTCTTGATCAGCGTCGACTTACCCGCGCCGTTCGGACCGATGATCGCCACCACCTCACCCTCGGTGAGGGTCAGCGTGCACCCGTTCAGGATGTTCACACCAGGCACGTAGCCGGCCACCAGGTCCCTGGCCAACAGCAGGTAGTCGTCCGGACCACCCACCTCCAGCGACTCCGCCCGCGCGTGCTCCAACACCTCCTCGCGGTGCTCCTGCACGGCGGCGGCCTCCTCCGCCTCCACCGGGACCTCGTCCGGCGCCGGGCCGACCCCGCCGCTGCCCTCACTCATCGCCACTCCCCTGGGTCTCACCCTCGACGTCCTGGGCACCCAGGTAGGCGTCGATCACCTGCTGGTTGGACCGGATGTCCGAAGGACGGCCCTCCGCGATCACCTGCCCCTGCGCCAACACCACGATCCAGTCGCTGATCCCCATGATCACGTCCATGTCGTGCTCCACGAACAGGACCGTCTTGCCCTCGTCGCGCAACGACGTGATGTGGTGCAGCAACGACTGCACCAACGCCGGGTTCACACCCGCCATCGGCTCGTCCAGCATGATCATGCTCGGATCGGTCATCAGCGCCCGCGCCATCTCCAACAGCTTGCGCTGACCTCCCGACAACGCCCCCGCCATGTCGCGGCGCTTGTCGATGAGCTTGAACCGCTCCAGCAGGTCCAGGGCCTTCTCGGTGTTCGCCTTCTCCTGACGGCCCCACACCGGCCGCAGGAACGCGCCCGCCATCCGCTCGCCCGTCTGGCCCGGCGCCCCCAACAGCATGTTGTCGAGCACCGTCATCCGGGTCAGCGCCTTGGTCAACTGGAAGGTCCGCACCATCCCGGCCCGCGCCACCTGGTGGCCCCGGCGGCCGTTGATGCCCCGGCCCTCGAACGACCACTGTCCGCCGTCCACCCGCTCGAACCCCGTGAGGAGGTTGAACAGTGTCGACTTGCCCGCGCCGTTCGGACCGATCAACGCCGTGATCGTCCCGCGCTGCACCTCCAGGTGCCGCACGTCCACCGCGGTCAGACCGCCGAACGAACGCTTCACGTCGTCGGCCACCAGGATCGGGTCGGCCTTCGTCGAACCCGGCTCCGGCACCGCCCCGGCCATCCGGTCGACCTCGACCGCCGCCTCGGAGGCGTTCACCTCGTCACTTGACATTGATCAACATCTCCTTGCGGTCACCGATCAGACCCTGCGGCCGGAACACGATCAGCAGCACCAGCAGCAGACCGACGAACGCCAGCTGGATCGCACCGAAGTCCGGCCCCTGAAGGAACGGCAGGTAACCCTCACTGCCCAACCCGCGCAGCAGCTTGTCCGTGAAGTTCATCAGGAACCAGAACACCATCGAACCCACGATCGGCCCCAGCACACGGCCCGCACCGCCCAGCAGCAGGATCACCCACAGGAAGAACGTCACCTGCGGCTTGAACTGGTCGGGCGCGATCGCGCCCTGGTGCACCGCCATCATGCAACCGGCCAGGGCACCGATCAGACCGCCCAGGACCAGCGCCTGCATCTTGTACGCGAAGACGTTCTTGCCGAGGCTGCGCACCGCGTCCTCGTCCTCGCGGATGCCCTTCACCACACGGCCCCACGGGCTGTGGATCAACGCCCAGGTCAGCGCCGCCATCAGCGCCACCAGACCCCACGTCACCGTCATCAGCCACATGTGGTTGCCGGTGAACGACAGCGCGCCCACCCCGTACCGGGCGCCCGGGTCGAACAACCCCAGCGCCTCGTTCCAACCGCGAAACTCCGCCGACAGGTTCTGGAGCCCGTACACACCGTTGGTCAGGGGCTCGGCGAAACCGGCCCGGTACACCAGCCGCAGCACCTCGGCGGCGGCGATCGTGGTGATCGAGAGGTAGTCCGCCCGCAACCGCAGCGTCGGAATACCCAACAACAGCGCCAACACCACCGCGCAGGCCAGGCCCACCAGGAACCCGGCCGCGAGCGGCAGGTCGAACACCGCCACGCTGATACCCACGCCATAGGCGCCCACCAGCATGAACCCGACCTGACCGAAGTTCAGCAGCCCGGCGTAGCCGAAGTGCATGTTCAGGCCGATCGCGGCCAGCGCGTAGATCGCGGCCACCGGTCCCACCGCGGATCGGGCGGACTCGGCGAGGATCAAGAAAATATCCATCGTCTACCTCTCCTAGCCGACCCGCTCGCGCCGACCGAGCAGACCCTGGGGCCTGATCAGCAGCATGAGGATCATCAGGGCCAGAGCCCACGCTTGCATGAGCTGTGCGGGGAACCACAGGGTGGACAGCATCGCCACCAGGCCGACCGCGATACCGCCGACCATCGCACCGTAGGCCGTGCCCAGGCCGCCCAGGATCACCGCGGCGAACATGAGCAGGAGCAGACGGAAGCCCATCTCGTAGTCCACGACCTGGTTCAGGCCGAACAGGACACCGCCCAGGGACGCCAGACCGCCGCCCAGGAACCACACGTACAGCGTCACCCGGTCCACGTCGATGCCCGACGACTCCGCCAGGTCCCGGTTGTCCGAGACCGCGCGCATCGCCTTGCCGATGCGGGTGAACTGGAGCATGCACGCCACGAGCACCAGGACCACGACCGCGACGGCCATGATCACCAGGTCGCGCGGAGGCATGGAGATCGGGCCGATGTGCACCAGCTCCTGCACCTGGAAGCCCGCGTAGCGGCGCCGGTTGGCGCCGAAGAGCACCAGCAGCACGTGCCGCAGCACCAGCGCCAGACCGATCGAGACGATGAACATCTGGATCAGGGCGACGTTGCGCCGGCGCAGGGGGCGCCACAGGTAGCGCTCCATCGTGCCGCCCAGGACCGCGCCCATGACGACCGCGATACCGGCGGCCGCCCACAGCGGCACCTGCCAGTCGAAGCCGTCACCGATGACGCCCATCAGCGTCCCCAGGGCGATGCCGCCGAAGACCGAGGACCACTGGAGGACGATCAGCGTCGTCCGGTTGAGCCGGTCCTCCATGAGCGCGCCCAACAGGACGGCGATCCCCAGCCCGGCGAAGATCGCCAGCAGGGAGTTGCCCAGCCCCGCGGCGCCGGTACTGAACAGCAGTGCCATCATCGCGCCGAAGGTGACCATGTCACCGTGCGAGAAGTTGATGACCTGCGTCGTACCGAAGATCAGGGAGAGGCCGATCGCGGAGACCGCGATGACCAGACCGAAGAGCAGACCGGCCGCGGCGAGCTGCACGAAGCGCTCACCGAACCCGCCGCTGACGCCCTCGACCGCGACCGACTCGTCGTCGGCGGCCGCGTCCTCCTCGGCTTCGTCGGACGCCTCGGCGTCCGGGGAGGGGGAGCTCTCACCCTGCCCCGCCGAGTCGCCCGGGTACTCCAGTCCGACGAGGAGGAGCCTCTGCTGCCCGGGCTCGACGTCGACCTCGGCCACACCGTCCGCCATGAGGGACGTCTCGCGTACGGCGAACTCGCTGGGGACGGACTCCTGGTCCACCACTACGCGGTAGTCGCCCGGTCCGGGCAACCCCACTTCCCACTTTCCATCAGGGTCGGTCTCCACCGCATCGATCTCGTCCTCACCCTGGAAGACCGTGATCAGGATGCCCTCGACACCCTGGTCCCGGTCGTCCGGCTGACCGATCTGACCGTGCAGCGACTCACCGCCCTGTTCGTCTGCCGTCGCCGCCGCCCCGGGGATCACCAGGAATGCGGTGATCAGGGCGAGCAACACGGTCACGAGGCGTGTGCGCACGCGCGCTCCTTGCGCATCTGAGGTCGGCGGAACCCGAATGGGGGGCATACGGGCTCCGCTGTCCTTTAGCTGTTCGGTGCGGTGAGTTTAGCCCCATTTATGCCAGTCATTCAGTGCCGCTTAAGCCACGTGATCCAACCGTCACCCCATCGTGCGCAACCGAGATCAAACCGGTACGGGATACGCGTTGACGCTGAACAGGTGTCGACGTTCCGGAGCCGTAACCTGCCCATCCGTACACGGTTTGCGGAAACGGACACACGAAGGGGCCGCGCCCGT